>DASSOO010000254.1:0-3762 GCA_035700455.1 Gammaproteobacteria bacterium | reverse complement strand
CCCCCAGCCCCCAGCCAGCGACAACCTACGCTAAAATATCAATCACCATGCTGGCTCCTGCTTCACAAATCGCGCCCGTCCCGCCGCTCTCCCGCCGCTTCTCCATCGCGCCGATGATGGATTGCACGGACCGGCATTTCCGGTATTTCGCGCGGCTGCTGTCGCGGCATACGCTTTTATACACGGAAATGGTTACGACGGGTGCGCTCTTGCGCGGCGATACGGAGCGCCATCTGGCATTCGATGCCGCGGAACATCCGGTTGCACTGCAGGTCGGCGGCAGCGATCCCACCGAGTTGGCGCAGGCGGCGCGACTCGCCGAAAGCTGGGGTTACGACGAAATCAACCTTAATGTCGGCTGTCCGAGCGACCGCGTGCAGTCCGGCCGCTTCGGCGCGTGTCTGATGGCGGAGCCGGCGCTCGTCGCCGAATGCGTCAGTGCGATGCGTGCAGCATGCGTGCTGCCGGTTACGGTCAAGACGCGTATCGGTATCGACGATTGCGATGCCTACTCGATGCTGCGTGAATTCATCGAGATAGTTGCCGCCGCCGGCTGCGAGACCTTTATAGTGCATGCGCGCAAGGCTTGGCTGAAAGGCCTGAGCCCGAAAGAGAACCGCGAGATTCCGCCGTTGCGCTACGACGTGGTTTATCGGTTGAAGCGCGATTATCCGCAACTCGAAATTGTCGTTAACGGCGGGATCAAATCGCTGGATGCAGCCCGCATGCACCTCGAGCACGTGGACGGGGTAATGATCGGCCGGGAAGCGTATTCGCAGCCTTATCTGCTCGCGCAGATCGACGGTGCTTTGTTCGGTAAACACGGCGAGCCGCCGGCTCGGGAGGATATTCTCGCCGCCTACCTGCCGTACGTGCGGCGCGAACTGGCATATGGGGCGCCGCTCGCGCGGCTGGTACGGCCGTTATTCGGGTTGTACCAGGGTTCGTGCGGCGCACGCCGCTGGCGGCGGTATCTGAGCGAGCATGCGCCGCGCCGCGACGCGGACGAACGGGTGATTATCGCGGCGATGGGCTCGATGCAGGCGGTGACAGCGTAGCCGCGGCCGGCGGCGATGCCGTTTGAGGCGCCGGCAGCGTAGCAGGCGCACGCCCGAAATCCCGGTTCGACGCGGCTGCCATGTAAGCGACGGTTGCATACGCGGCGACGTTTTGCTTGAGCGCGATGGGATTGACCTTGTCGAGCGTGTCGTTCGCTGTCGCGGCGATCGCATAATAGACGCGTGCATCACCGAGCAGCCGTACGATCGGCACGCCGTGCGCGAACAGCGGCGCGGTGCCGCTACCACCGGTGAAATCTTCGCTGCCGCGCTGGATGCCGAGCGGCGTGAGGGCAGCGGCAATCGGTGCAGCCGCGCCGAGCGCCGCCGGTGCGATACCGGTATCGAAGCGCCACACCGGTACGCCACCGTAGGGTGCGGCCAGCGCAAGTATTACCCGACCAAGTTCGTCGGCATGCCGCTCCGCATAGGCTTTGGCGCCGGACCCGCCCATTTCCGCATTCGCGTACAACACCACGCGCAGCGTACGTTGCGGCCGTTCGCGCGCCGGCAGCGCGGCAATGAGATGCGCCGCGCCAAGCACCGTGGCGACACCGGCCGCGTCGTCGAGCGCGCCGGTACCGAGATCCCACGAATCGAGGTGCGCGCCGAGCAGCACAACCTCGTCCTGACCTTTACCGCGACCCGGAATTTCGCCGACGACGTTCGCCGAGCGCACCGGCGGCAGCTCGCGTGCGGTCGAGGTGATGTTCAGCGTGACGGGTACGCCCTTGGTCAGCTCGATGTCCAGCAGGTTGGCGTCCGGGTTGGAAATTGCCAGTGCCGGGATGCGTGCGGCAAGCGGCACCGGGCGCAACCAGCCGGTGTGGGGCAGGCGATTGGAATCTGTGCCCAGCGAACGGACGACGACAGCGACAGCGCCCTTGGCCGCAGCGATAGCGGCGCCGTCGCGCACATTCGACGCGAGCGCACGGTAGCCCGAACCGTCGGCACTCGGCCGCACGCGTCCGGAGAGATAGACGATCTTGCCGGCGACGTCGTCGCTGTTGAGGTTTTCCAGCGCCGCGGTATCCGCAACCGCGATGACCGGGGCCTCGACGCCGTCTTCCGATGTGCCGACGCTGCCAACCAGCGCCGCCGCTGCGAGCCGGTGCGGATCGGGCGCGGTGATTTCCACGTCGGCGTGGCCGCGGATCCATTGCGGCACCGTTACCGATTCGGCATGCACGTCGGCAAAACCGAGCGACTTGAGTTCGGTGAGCGCCCAGGCAACCGCGGCGGTGTCGCCGCTGCTGCCCGCAAGGCGCGGGCCGACTTCCGTCGTCAGCGAACGGGCGATGGCGTAGGCGCTGGTATCCTTCTGCGCGGCCGCCTGGAGACTTGCAACCGGCGCCGGCAGCATTGGCTTCGTCGTTTTCACGGCTGAGGTCGCCGTGAAAGCGGTCGTCGGCACCGCGATCAGCGCGGCGAAAAGCAGCCGGATGGCGGTCGTATGAGTGTTTACCATAGGCGTTATGTCACGAAAGGCTGCGATAACATAGCACCTGCATCGGCGCTTGTCGTGGTCTGCCAGGGCCAAGCCGACGAACGCGCCCGTTTGCTCGACGCAAGCGCATTCAAACCGGTCGCGAGCCCGTCGCCGTGACGCGCTACAATACGCGCTTTTTTGGAACCGAAACGAATGCCCTCCAGAACCCGAGCTCCCGCCGCCCGGCGCGCGGACCGTCATCGCCTGTACGAAAAAGCAGTGCAGGCCGTCGATGTCGAATGCGAATTCGTTCGCGACACCTTCCGCAAATTGCGCAAACGCACGCCGCGTTCGCTGCGCGAGGACTTCTGCGGCACCGCCGCGGCGGCCTGTGAATGGGTCAAGGCCGGCCCGCAGCGTACCGCGGTTGGCGTCGATATCGATACTGAAGTGCTTGACTGGGGCCGTAACCACCACGTAGCACGGCTGAGCGACAACGAGCGGCGGCGGCTCAAGCTGATCGAGGGCGATGTCCTCACGGCAAAAACGCGACCTGTCGACGTGACGCTGGCGATGAATTTCAGCTACTGGATTTTTCGCGACCGCAAGACCCTCAAGCGCTATTTCCGCCGCGTACGCGACGGTCTCGCCAAAGATGGGGTATTCATGCTCGACGCCTACGGTGGTCATGATGCCTACAAGGTGATGCGCGAGCGGCGCGACTGCGGCGGCTACACCTACATCTGGGACCAGGCCGACTATGATCCGATCAGCGGCGCGATGACTTGTCATATCCATTTCAGCTTTCCGGACGGCTCGCGGATGCGGCGCGCTTTCAGCTACAAGTGGCGCCTGTGGTCGCTGCCGGAAATTCGCGAGTTACTGGCCGAAGCCGGCTTCGCGCGCTCGACCGTTTACTGGCAGGGGACCGACGAAGAGACCGGCGAGGGCAACGGCGAATTCCTGCCGGCCGAACGCGGCGACCCGGACCCGGCCTGGATTGCGTATATTGTCGCGGAGAAGTGAGCAGCCCCGCGAGGGCAGCCTGATTCGCAGAGAGACCAACGATGGCACGCACGCCTGTCACAGTATTGTTTGCCGATATTGCGGACAGCACTAACCTCTACACCGTGCTCGGCGATCTGCCGGGGCGCGAGATCGTCGCGCAGGCGCTGCGCCTGATGGAGGCGATCATCGAGGAGGCCGGCGGGCGTGTCATCAAGACGCTCGGCGACGAAATCATGGCGATGTTCGACGCCGCGCCGCAGGGCGCGC
>DASSOO010000253.1:0-3478 GCA_035700455.1 Gammaproteobacteria bacterium | reverse complement strand
CGGCGCTGCAGGTCTTCGACGCGGGCGAGACCGATCATCGCCTTGGTCGACTTGGGCCGCGCGTCAAGCACTTTCCGGTAGCGTGCCGCGGCATCCTTGTAACGGTGCATCTTCAACTCAAGCGCGCCGGCCGTGAGCAGTGCTTCGATATTGTCCGGTTCGAGCGCGGCAGCTTTGCTCACGGCTTTTTCGGCTTCACCGCTGCGCCCTGCGGCGATCAGCGTTGCCGCCAGTATCAGCCGCGGCTCGGCGGCTTTCGCATTCGCCTTGATCAGCTTGTGCGCCTCGCTGAGCGCCTTGTCGGAGTCGCCCTTGCGCAGATATGCCGCGATAACCAGCCGGTCGCGGGCGTAACCGCCCTTCGAGGCAGGCATCTTGTTCAGAATGTCCAGCGCCTGCTCCGGCTGGCCGGCTGCGATGTCGCGCGCCGCAAATTGCAGCGCCTCGGGGCCGCCTGCGGTCGATGGTTGCGCGGTAATCGGAATGGCGTCTTCGTTTCCGTGTCCTTTCCCGCCGCTCGCTTTGGCAATCATCGCCAGAAGCTGAACGTCGCTGTACTTGCCTTTCGCCGCGGGCCGGAGCACCTGGACCGCCTGTTCCGGCTGGCCTTCCTTATAAAGGGTCAAGGCAAACAGCTTGCGCGCGTCGATGTTGTCAGGATTGCTGCCGATGATGCTGCTGAGATTCATTTCAGCCTGGCCATAGCTGCCGCGTGCATAGTCGACCATTGCCATCAGCAATTGTGCAGGCTCGTTGTCGGGTGTAACTTTAAGCACCTGCTGGAGCTTTGCCTCGGCGGTGTCGTAGTCATCCATGCGATACGCGACCAGCGCGCGCAGGTAGTTTGGATACGGCTGGTCCGGCGCAATCTTGTAGAGCATGTCGAGGTTTGCGATCGCCGGCTTGTTCTTGCCCTGGCGGATCTGCGCTTCCGCCAGGTTGGCGCGCGTCGTGAATTGCAGTTGCGGCAGCAGCGAAGAATGCTTAGGCGCAAGTGCTCGCGTAAACGCCTGTTCCGCTTTATCGAAGTGTTTGGCGGCCAGCTGCATCTTGCCTTCGACCATCCATGCGCGCGCGTCGTCCGGATCGATCTGACGCGCTTCCTCGAGCTTGGCTTCGGCGGCCTTCGCGTCGTCCCGCAAAAAGTCGACGCTGGCGAGCCCAACGATCGCATCGGTAAGACGCGGCTCAATCTGCAGCGCGGAATTGAAGCTCTTTTCCGCATCGTCCGGCTTATTCTGCGCGAGATATGCGCCGCCGCGTATGACCAGAATCTGCGCGCGATCCGACGCAGACTGCGCCAATTCAGGCTTGATCTTCGCAAGCAGCTCGTCGAGCTTACCGCTGACAAGCAGCGTATGCGCGAGCGGGACGGCGATCTCGGATTCCGAAATGCCGTGCGCCTTCGCCTTGTCGAGCTCGCTCTGCGCATCCGCGGGGCTGCCGAGCCAGAGCGACGCCTTGCCGAGCAGAAGCCACGCCTCGCCGTTGTTCGGGTGGCTCTGCAGCAGGTTCTTGAGATTGATCATGGCGGTACGATATTCGCCGGCCGCTTCGTTCTGGCGCGCGCTCTTGATTTGCGAGTCGACCGAACCTTTGCAGCCCGCGAGTATCGATGTGGCCGCCAGCGCAGCGAGGATGGCGATCCAGCGAACGTTCCTTGTCATCTGCCCTCTCCTGATAATTACTGCGGCGCGCTGATCGCGTGCCGGTTAAGCAAATCGTAAAGCGTGGGTCGCGTAATGCCGAGCATATCGGCGGCTTTCGAAATATTCCCGTCGGTGAGCGCGAGCGCTCTTTGCACCGCGTGACGTTCCGCCTCAGTACGCGCCTGGCGAAGGTTTACGGAAAATGCATTGTCGCCGCCGCCATCGAGGCTGAGATCGACGGCGTTCACCTGGTTACCCTCGGCCATGATGACCGCACTGTTGATACGGTTTTCCAGTTCGCGCACGTTGCCAGGCCAGGCGTACGACTCTATCGCCTGTAGCGCGTCGACGGTAAAGCCGCGCAGCGGCCGGCCATGTCGCTTGCTGTAGCGGTCCAGCAGGCTGCGCGCCAGCACCACCGCGTCGCCCTTGCGATCGCGTACCGGCGGAATACGCAGCACAACTTCGCTGATACGGTAATAAAGGTCTTCGCGAAAACGTTTTTCCGTCGTCAACGTTTCCAGGTCTTGATGCGTCGCGCAGACGATGCGTACGTCAACGGCGATTTCCTCGCGGCCGCCGATGCGTTCGAGCACGCGCTCCTGCAAAAAGCGCAGCATTTTCGCCTGCAATGCGACCGGCATATCGCCGATTTCATCAAGGAACAAAGTGCCGCCGTCGGCGTGCTCGATTTTGCCGCGCGTCTGCTTGACCGCGCCGGTGAACGCACCCTTCTCATAGCCGAACAGCTCGCTCTCGAGCAGCGTTTCGGGTATCGCGGCGCAGTTGATGGCAACGAATGGTCCGTCCGCGCGCGGACTCAAACGGTGGATCGCGCGCGCAAACAGTTCCTTGCCGGTACCGGTTTCGCCCAGCAGCAGGATAGTTGCGTTCGTCGGCGCGACTTTCTCGGTCAGCCGGCAGGTTCTCAGCATCACCTCGCTGGCGGCGACAATGCCGTCGAGAGGCGACGCGTTCTGCTGGCGCAGCCGGCGGTTTTGCTCCTCAAGGTCGTGCATTCTGTAGGCGCGCTGAATCAGCAGCCGCAGCGTGTCGATGTCGACGGGCTTGGAGTAGAAATCGTAAGCGCCCAACGCGACGGCGCGCAGCGCGTTATCGCGGTCGCCGTTGCCGGTAACGACGATGACCTTGGTGTGCGGTGCGAACGCCAGGATTTCGGTGAGTGTCGCAAAGCCTTCGTCGACGCCGGCCGGGTCCGGCGGCAAGCCGAGGTCCTGCACGACAACAGGCGGTTCGTGCCGGCGCACCGCAGTCAGCGCCGAGGCCCGATCCTCGGCCATCAGCAGTTCGTACTCGTCGAGACTCCAGCGAAGCTGGCTTTGCAGGCCAGTATCGTCTTCGACGATCAGCAGTTTTTTCGCCACCGCCTACATCCCCTGCACTTGCGCCGGCGCCGGCTGCGCATCCGCAAGTTCCGCCGGTTCGGCCGGCAGACGGATGATGAAACGCGTGCCGCTGCCGGGCGCACTGATGACCTCGACGCTGCCGCCCGCCGCGGTGACGTACTCGCGGACCTGGTAGGCGCCGATGCCCATGCCCTTGCTGGACTTGGTAGTGAAAAACGGCCGGAACAGCCGTTCGCGTATGAAATCAGCATCCATGCCGGTTCCGTCGTCCCTGACTTCTATGACAGCGTTGCCATCCTCGCGGCCGAGCGTGACCCAGACATGGCCTTCCGGCGGCGTCGCTTCCTGCGCGTTGCGGATGACATGCCCCAAAATAGCACAAAACCGGTCGACTTCAACCTTTACCGCAACCGGCTCCGCCGCCGGCGTCAGTTGCGGAGCCGGGTGCCGCTCGCGGTTCTC
>DASSOO010000252.1:0-3576 GCA_035700455.1 Gammaproteobacteria bacterium | reverse complement strand
CTCTGCACCCAGATCGAACAGCTTGTGCTGGATGCCTGAAAGACACTCGCGCACCGCCTCCGGCACCGCAACCGCCAGGATCATGCCGATCGCGCTGTTCAATTCATCGACGGTGCCATAGGCTTCCACACGCATGTCGTCCTTGGCGATGCGAGTGCCGTCGCCGAGGCCGGTGGTGCCGTCGTCGCCGGTGCGCGTATAGATTTTACTGAGGCGGTGTCCCATGATTTTCGATTCCATGTTCTCCATCCCACTCCCTCTCGCTCAGAGAGAGGGAATGGGATGGCGGGAAAGAAAGCAGGTACGCTAAGTCAAGTTCCATTCCACTCGTATTTTAGCGTCAAGTAAAGGCCGCGGCCCGGCGTACGGAACCCGGCCACCGTTTGGTAATTTGTGTCGAACAGATTGTCGATGCTCGCGAATAAGGCCCAACGCGGCGTGAGTTGAAAGCGGCCGTCAAGATTTACAAGCACGTAGCCGGCGTCCGTAACATCGCTGAATGGCGAGTCCTTGCGCGGCCCGACCGCCAGCACGTCAAGGCCGAGCGTGTGCGGGCCGATCGCGTAGCTGAGGGCACTGGTAAAGCTCCTGCGCGCGCGGCGCGCGAGATAGTCGCCACTGTCGAGATCGCGCGGGTTGCTGAAGCTCGCGCCGGCCCGCCACTCCCAGGCGCCGCTGGACACCTGGTAGCCGATATCGACGCCGCGGATACGCGAGCGCGCGACGTTCTCGTTGCGGCCCGGTTGCGGCCCGAGAAAGCTGTCCGGGTCGACGAACACGATCAGGTTATCGATGTCATTGCGATAGACATCCACTGTCAGCTGCTGATACGCGCCGATCGCCTGACGCAAGCCGATCTCCGCCTCGTGCGAAGTCTCCGGGTCGAGGTTCGGGTTGCCGCCGAAGCCAAAGCGCTCCACGCTTGTCGGTGCGTGGAACGCGCTGCCCAAACCAGCGGTGAGACGCGTCGATGACGTCAATTGATAACCGTAGTCAAGGTTGCCGGTCAGGTGATTGCCGAAGCGGTCGTCGTGCGTGTTGCGTGCTGCGACGACGATGTGGTGCAGGCCAAAAATCGCATCGTCCTGGGCATAAACGGCGCGGGTATCGTGCGCTTCGGCAAATTGCGTGCCGAAACTGAGGCTCGCGGTATCTTCGTGCGCGAAATGCACGCCGGCGATCAGGCGGTTCCAGTCGCCGAACGCGAAACTGTTTTGCCAGTCGCCGGCGTTACGGCGCGTGTGCTCATAGTCGGGCGTTACAACCTGGTCGATCTCGTCGACGAAATGACTGAGCACGAACTGCGTGCGCCAGTTTGTCATGGGATCCGCCGTGAGCGTCGCGCTCGTCAGCCGGTCGGTATAGGTTTCAGCCAGCGGCGACAGATCAAAGTCGAGATAGCCCGTATGGCCGCTGGACTGCCAGTGGTGGACGGCAGCGCCGATGCCTGCAGCGTGCCAGCCGCCGTAGAGATTCAGCGTTGTATTATCGTGACCGCGATCGAGCGTACTGCCAATCGCCGGCGGGAAGCCATCCGTCAACTCCCGGCTGATGCCGGCCGCACCGTCGAAGCGGCCATCGCTGCCGCTGACATCCGCCGTCGCCTTGCGCGTTCCGTAGCGCCCGCCGCCGACGCTGCCGCCTGCATGCAGTCCCGCGGCCGGTGCCCGCGTCACGATATTGATCACCCCCCCGATCGCGCCCGAACCATACAGGCTCGACCGCGGCCCCTTGATAATCTCGACGCGCTGGATGTCGCTGATGGCGATGTTGGCGAGCGAGGCACCGCCGAGCGTACCGGGGTTGATCGGCACCCCGTCGAGCAGCACCAGCGTCTGATCGCTGTTTGCGCCGCGGATAAATACCGACACCGGCTGTCCGGGTCCACCGTTACGGGCCACATCGACCCCCGCGACGAATTGCAGCAATTGCGCGACGTCGGTCGCCTGGCTGTGTTCAATCGCATCGCGGTCAATCACAACCACCGGTGCGACCGTGGGATCGGCGCTGAGCCGGATGCGATCGGCGGTGACAACGATCGGCGGCCCGACGGGCGTCGGCTCCGGATTCGCAACAGCGGTGGTGTTAACGGCAAGCGCGGCGAAGCCGCAACAAAGCAGAATAGATTTCATGTTGTTCTCCCCACGCCAGCGTCCCGCAGGCGTACAGCGGTTGATTCCGTCGGTGGGGAGAAAAAAAGAAAGGGCCGAAGCCCTCGCGTCGCCCTCCGCAACACCGGCGCCAAAGCCGTCGAGGCTACCGAGGTCGGTCTCCGGACTCGCGAGTGGAATGTATTCCTGGCCTGTCGTCTTCCCGCGCGAACGCAGTGACGTGGTGACAGGCTTTGGCTCGCCTACCGTTGCGGGGGCAGCGCCGGCATTGCAGAAAAAACTGCGCACCGGCTTCCCAGGCGCCGCGCGTCGACGGCGCCACCTGCGGTGCGGGAATAGTCGGGGAAGGCTGCTGCCTTGTCAAGCAGCGGTTGAGCCATCGCGTCTTATATGTTACAAATCAACTAGGCGAAGCAATCGTGACTTGGGAAATCATGGACTTCGCCTGCCGCCGCGATGTATGACAGCCCGCGCGCGACATAAAAACTACAGTGCATAAAGGGGGCATTGTGAAAAGCGGGATTGCGGCGCTTTGGGGGGCGCTTCTGGTTCTGGTTTGTGCGTCCGCGCAAGCCGGTCAGCAGACGGCCGTGGATTGGTTACAAAACCAGATCGCGGTCGACGGTCACTTCGAAAATCAGGCCGGTCTAGCGACCGATTTCCAGGCAGCGAGCGCTGCCTTCCGGGCTCTTGCCGATCAGGCAGACCCGGCGGAACTGGAAGCTGCCCTCGCTTTTCTTCGCACTCAAGGTTACGACAGCACCGAGAATCTGTCCCGCAAGATCATTGCGGGGCGGCTGCAAGGCGAGAGCGTTTCCACGCTCGTCGCGGAACTTGCAGGCAGACAAAACCCCGACGGCGGGTTCGGCGAGCTCGTCGGCTACAACAGTACGATACTGGACACTGCATGGGCGCTCAAAGCGCTGGATGCGGCGCACGAGCCTGACGCCACCGTAACGGGTATGGCGGTGCAGTACATACTGGATCACCAGCAGAGCGACGGAGGCTGGCTGGGCACCGGCGGCAACGGTTCGTTATACGTTTCCGCCATGGCTACGAATGCTATTTGGCATCTTCGCCATGTCTACAACCTTACGGATTCCATCAATGCCGCTGTGCAGCATCTGCTGGCAGAGCGGAATGGGACAGACCTCTGGTCGGAACCCTTCGTTTCCGCCGCTGCTCTGATTGCCGTTGCGCCGGCTTTAGTCGATTCAACCAAGATCTCGGACAGCGTCAGTCAGCTCGCGGGCCTGCAGCTTTCGGACGGTAGTTGGGATGATGACGTCTTCACTACCGCGCTTGCGTTGCGCGCGCTGCAAGCGGTGCAGCGTGGAGATCCCGATCTGGGCATCATTCGCGGCCGGATTATCGATGGCGACTACGGTTACCCTGTCGCCGGAGTCCATATAGCAGCCACCGGTCCTGAGTCTCTGTCCGCTACCACCGATGAGCAAGGCAACTT
>DASSOO010000251.1:0-12115 GCA_035700455.1 Gammaproteobacteria bacterium | reverse complement strand
CGAGACCGGCGACGTACTGCGGCACCCCTAAACGAACCGGCGCGTGAAAGACTTCTTCCGCCAGCTCAACCGCCCCCTCCATCTTCGAACTGCCGCCGGTCAAAACGACCCCGGCAGCAATCATGTCCTCGAATCCGCTGCGCCTGAGTTCCGCCTGAATCAGGCTGAACAATTCCTCGTAGCGCGGCTCGATCACTTCCGCGAGCGTCTGGCGCGCGAGGCGGCGCGGTGCGCGTTCGCCGACGCTCGGCACCTCGATGGTCTCGTCGGCGCTGGCGAGCTGCGGCAGCGCGCAGCCGTACTTCATCTTGATTTCCTCGGCGCAATGCGTCGGCGTGCGCAACGCGACCGCGATGTCGTTGGTCACCTGGTCGCCGGCGATCGGGATTACTGCCGTGTGCCGGATCGAACCGTCGGTAAATACCGCGATGTCGGTCGTGCCGCCGCCGATGTCGACGAGGCACACGCCGAGGTCCTTTTCGTCCTCGGTCAGCACCGAGTAGCTCGACGCAAGCTGCTCGAGAATGATGTCGTCGACCTCCAGGCCGCAGCGGCGCACGCACTTGATGATGTTCTGCGCCGCCGAGAGCGCGCCGGTCACCATGTGCACCTTGGCTTCGAGGCGCACGCCGGACATGCCGATCGGTTCGTGCACGCCGTCCTGCTCGTCGACAATGAATTCCTGCGGCAGGATGTGCAGGATTTTCTGGTCGGCCGGGATCGCAACCGCGCGCGCCGCGTCGATGACCCGGTCGATGTCGCCCTGCGTCACTTCCTTGTCGCGGATCGCGACGATGCCGTGCGAATTCAGACTGCGCACATGGCTGCCGGCGATGCCGGCATAGACCGAGTGGATTTCGCAGCCGGCCATCAGCTCGGCCTCCTCGACCGCGCGCTGGATCGACTGCACGGTCGATTCGATGTTGACCACCACGCCTTTCTTCAGTCCGCGCGAAGGATGCGAGCCGATGCCGATGATCTCGATCCCGCCGTCGGGCCGGATTTCGCCGACAATCGCGACGACTTTGGACGTGCCGATATCCAGGCCGACGATCAGGCGCTTGTCGGATTTTTTAGGCATTGCCTGCTCCTTTCGTAGCGGGAGTAGATTTCCAGCCGACCGCGAAGCCGTTGGTGTAGCGCATATCGATATAGGCGGCCTCGGCATAGCGGCCGCCGAGCACGCGCGGCACGATCTCGACGAAGCGCGCGAGTTCCTTGAACGGCTGCTCGCGGCCAAGACGCAACTCAAGGCCGTCGCCGAGGCGCGCAATCCACGCACCGCGCGCATCCAGGCTCAGAGCCGCGAGCGAAAGCCGGTCGGCCGCCAGTTCCGCGTTCATCTTTTGATAGGCCGCGAGGACCTGCGGCGCAGTCGTGTCATCGGGGCCGCTCAGCGCCGGCAGCTTGTCGAGATCGGCCGGCACGGCGTGCGCAAACACGATGCCGCCGGCATTGATGAGCGCGTCGCCGTCCCAGCGCGCAATCGCCCGCTGCTCGCGCACGTCGATCTTCAGCGTCGCCGGCCACTCAAGCCGCACCGCCGCATCCGCGACCCACGGCAGCGCAAGCACGCGCGCGCGAATGCCGTCGAGGTTCACCCGAAAGAACCCGCCGCCGAGCATCGGCTTTACCGCCGCCCGCAGCGCCGCCGGGTCCACCCGCCTCAAGTCGCCGCTGACCACCAGCGTCGTCAGCCGCGGCCCCAGATCGGCCGTGCGCAGCCATTGCCAGGCGGTCAGTCCGGCGGCAATGACGACAGCGCCGGCCACCGCCACCAGCACATGGCGCGGTTTCAGCCGCCGGGCCTGCTCGGCCTTGGTCTTGCGCGGCCTTACCATCAGCCTGCCCCCCGCGTTACGAAACTTGTTTCCAGAATCCGCCAGCACAACGCCGCGAAATCCAGGCCGGCAACCTTCGCCGCCATCGGTACCAAGCTGTGGTCGGTCATGCCGGGCACCGTATTGACTTCGAGCAGCCACGGCCGACCGCTGCCGTCCAGCATAAAGTCGACGCGCCCCCAGCCGCTGGCGGCCACCGCCTTGAACGCGCGCAGGCACACGTCGGCGAGCGCGCGTTCGCGCTCGGGTTCGAGCCCTGACGGGCAGTGGTACAGCGTGGTGCTCGCAAGGTACTTCGCATCGAAGTCGTAAAACGTGCGTGGCGTCTCAAGCCGGATCAGCGGCAGCGCCGCGTCGTCGAGAATCGACGCGGTGTATTCGGCGCCCGCAATCCAGCGCTCGGCGATGACGACCGAATCGAGCGCGCGCGCATCGCTGTAGGCGCGCGCGAGCTGTTCGCGCGTGGTGATCTTGGTCATGCCGAGGCTCGAGCCTTCGCGCGCCGGCTTCATCGCGATCGGCAATCCGAGATCGGACGCGAGTGCGTCGAGATCGGTGCCGTCGTCGACAACCGTGTAGCGCGGCGTCAGGAGACCCAGCGTCTGCCAGATCCATTTGGTGCGCAGCTTGTCCATCGCCAGCGCCGAACCGAGCACGCCGCTGCCGGTGTATGGAATCCCGTGATACTCGAGCGCGCCCTGGATTGTGCCGTCCTCGCCACCGCGGCCGTGCAGCACGATAAACGCGCGATCGAAGCCGCCGTTCACAACAGCGGCGAAGCCGTCTTCGCGCGGATCGACCGCGCGGGCGTCGACGCCGCGCTCGCGCAGCGCGGCCAAAACCGCACGACCGCTTTTGAGCGAAATTTCGCGCTCCGCCGAAGCGCCGCCGAACAGCACCGCGACACGGCCGAACTCGCGTGCATTCGTTATCTTCGGCGCGCTCATGCGCTGTCTCCGACGATGCGCACTTCGGGCACCAGCTCGACGCCGAAGCGTGCTTTCACTTCGGCCTGTACCTGCAGCAGCAGTGTTTCGATATCGGCCGCGCTTGCATGCGCATCGTTGATGATGAAATTGGCGTGCTTGTCGGAAACGACCGCGCCGCCGACGCGCCGGCCCTTGAGACCCGCCGCCTCGATCAGCCGCGCGGCGTGATCGCCCGGCGGATTGCGAAATACCGAGCCGCAGCTCGCGGCGCTCACCGGTTGGGTCGCGTTGCGGCGCGCGAGCAGGCGCTTGATGCCGGCACGATCCGCCTCCGCACCGGGTTTGAAGCGGAAGTGCCCGGCGACGAACCACTCCTCGGCCGGCGCGTGCACCGTGCGGTAGCCGACCTTGTACTCGGCCGCTTCGCGGCGACGTACCTCGCCCGCGCGATCCACCGTTTCCACCGCCTCGACCCACTCCCAGGTTTCGCCGCCGAACGCGCCCGCGTTCATCGCCAGCGCGCCGCCGACGGTGCCGGGGATGCCGGCGAAGAAATCGCCGCCGTCGAGGCCCCAGTTGACACTCATGCGCGCGAGCTTGGCGCAGGCGACGCCCGCTGCTGCACGAACGCGGCCGTTGCCGCGATCTTCGATCGCGCCCAGCGCGCCGTGCGTCGCAATGACCGTGCCGTTGATGCCGCCGTCGCGCACCAGCAGATTGCTGCCGAGGCCGACCCAGCAGATCGGCTCGTCCGGCGGCAGCGCGGCGAGGAACGCGCGCAAATCGTCGAGATCGGCCGGCTTGAACCAGCGCGCGGCCGCGCCGCCCGCACGCCATGAGACATGCCGCGCCATCGACTCGCCGTGGCGCAGTTCGCCGCGCACGGGCGGGATTCCGTCGGTTGTTCGCTGCGCCATCATCGCGCCGTCTCCGCGAGCCGTGGCGGCAGGTTGGCGGCGACTGCGCCGATGTCTCCGGCACCGAGCGTCAGCACCACGTCGCCATCCTCGACCACCGCGGCGATCGCATCGGGCAGATCGACGCTTGCGGCGACGAATACCGGATCGACCTTGCCGCGGTTGCGGATCGAGCGCGCCAGCGCGCGCGCATCGGCACCGGTAATCGGCTGCTCGCCCGCGGGATAGACTTCCGTCAGCAGCAATACGTCCGGTTCCGAAAGCACTTCGGCAAAGTCGTCGAACAGGTCGCGCGTGCGCGTGAAGCGATGCGGCTGGAACGCGACCACCAACCGGCGCCCCGGCCAGCCTTCGCGCACCGCCGCGAGCGTCGCGCGAATCTCGCGCGGGTGATGACCGTAGTCGTCGATGACAAGCACCTTGCCGCGCGGCGTCGCGATCTCGCCGTGCAGTTGCAGCCGTCGGCCGGTGCCTTCGAAACGGGCGAGCGCCGCCGCGACGGCCGCATCGTCGATTTCGAGTTCGCGTGCGATCGCGATCGCGGCGAGCGCATTGAGCACGTTGTGACGGCCGGGCAGGTTCAGCACGACGCCGAACGGTTCGCGCCCGCGCGCGATCACGTCGAAGCGCATCTGCGTGCCGGCGTGCACGATGTTGACGGCGCGCAGGTCCGCGTCTTCGGAAGTCCCGTAGGTCACGAACGGCCGACCGATTTCGGGCAGCACCGCGCGCACCTCGGCGTCGTCGCTGCACACCACCGCGAGGCCGTAAAACGGCAGGTGGTGCAGAAACTCGACGAAGCTCGCGCGCAGCCGCTTGAAGTCGCCCTGGTAGCTTGCGAGATGATCGGCATCGATGTTGGTGACGACGGCGAGCATCGGCAGGAGATGCAGGAACGACGCGTCGCTTTCGTCGGCTTCGGCGACGAGATACCGCCCCGCACCGAGACGCGCGTTGACGCCGGCGCTGTTAAGCCGCCCGCCGATCACGAACGTCGGATCGAGCCCGCCTTCGGCAAGCACGCTCGCGACGAGACTCGTCGTCGTCGTCTTGCCGTGCGTACCGGCGACGGCGATCCCGTAGCGAAAGCGCATCAGTTCGGCGAGCATTTCCGCGCGCCGCACCACCGGAATGCGGCGTTCGTGCGCGGCGACAACTTCGGGATTGGTTGCGGCGACCGCGCTCGAGATCACCACGCAATCGACGTCGGCGACATTGGCCGCGTCGTGGCCGATCACGACGCCGACGCCTAGCGAAATCAGCCGCCGGGTCGCCGCGCTCGCATGCAGGTCGGAGCCGGAAACCGCGTAGCCGAGATTCACCAGCACTTCGGCGATGCCGCTCATGCCGGCGCCGCCGATGCCGACCATGTGGATGCGCTGAATGCGGCGCATGCGTTCCTGGCCGCTTATGAGCTGCGTGTTCATGCAGCCTCCTTTGCGGCATCCAGGCACGCCTGCGCGAGTTCGCGCGCTGCGTCCGGCCGTGCCAGCGTGCGCGCGGCTTCGGCCATCGCGAGCAACCGGTCGCGGTTGCCGAGCGCACGCAGCGCAGCGCCAAGCCGCTCCGGCGTCAGCGCGTCCTGCGCGACGATCGTCGCCGCGCCGGCCGCGGCGAGGTGCTCCGCGTTGCGTGTCTGGTGGTCGTCGACCGCCGCGGCGAACGGCACCAACACCGCGCCCAGACCGGCCGCGGCGAGTTCGGCAACCGTCAGCGCGCCCGCGCGGCAGATCGCGACGTCCGCCCACGCGTAAGCGGCGGCCATGTCGTCCACGAACGGTTCGACGCGTGCGTCGATGCCGGCAGCCGCATATACGGAACGCGTGCCTTCGAAGTTGCGCGCGCCGGCCTGGTGCCACACCTCGGGCCGCGCGTCCGCCGGCATTGCGGCAAGCATCGCCGGCACCGTCGTGTTCAACACCGCCGCGCCCTGGCTGCCGCCGAGCACCAGCAGGCGCAGCGGGGCCGCCCGATCCGCGAAGCGTTCGCGCGGCATGGGCAGCGCGGCGATTCCGGCGCGCACCGGATTACCGATCGCGCGCGCACGCCGCGCCGGTGCAAAACTGTTCGGAAAGCCCTCGAGCACGGTTGTTGCGAAGCGCGCCAGAATCCGGTTGGTCATGCCCGGCACCGCGTTCTGTTCGTGGATCACCAGCGGCCGGCGCGTAAGCCACGCCGCGAGGCCGCCGGGTCCGCTCGCGAAGCCGCCCATGCCGAGCACTACCGCCGGCTTCAACTTGCGCACGATGTCGAGCGCGCCCGTAAGAGCGCGCCCCAGCACCCACGGCGCAGCGGCGCGCGTGCGCCAGTCCTTGCCGCGCAAACCGCCAACGCCGATCCAGTGCAGCGGAATCCCCGCCGCCGGCACCAGCCGCGCCTCGAGCCCCGCGCGCGTGCCGATCCAGGCAACCTCCGCGCCGCGCTGACGCAATTCATGCGCGGCGGCCAACGCCGGAAACACGTGACCGCCGGTGCCGCCGGCTGCGATCAGGATGCGCATGGGGGGGCGCCTCCGGGTGCTTCACGTCGCCTGTAGGCCGGCTTCTTGCCCAAGCCCGCCGGGGGGCTGGGGGCCGGGGGCTGGGGACTGGTGAAAGACAGCAGCAGGTTATTGCGAGCAGCGCACGCAACTTCGGACTCATCGGCGCCATAACGAGCCGCCGCGAGTAACCTCGCGAACCCTAGCCCCCAGCCCCTGGCCCCCAGCCCCGCGCCGCTCATTTCCGCCCCCGCACACGCGCCTGCGATCCGGACCCCGACCCAATCTCCCGCTGCACCCTCAATATCAGCCCCACCGCTATCGCGGTCGCGACCAGGCTGCTGCCGCCGTAGCTCATCAGCGGCAGCGTCAGGCCCTTGGTCGGCAGCACGCCCATGTTGACGCCGATGTTGATGAACGCTTGCAGGCCGATCCACAGACCGAGGCCGCAGGCGATGAAGGCGCCGAAGTCATGGCCGCAGCGCGCGGCGTTGCGGCCGATCGCGAATGCGCGCCAGGTGAGGCCGAGGTAACCGGCGATGACCGCGATCGCGCCGACGACACCGAGTTCTTCGGCAAGCACCGCAAACAGAAAGTCGGTATGTGCCTCGGGAAGATAAAACAGCTTCTGCACGCTTTCGCCGAGGCCAACGCCGAACCACGCGCCGCGGCCGATCGCAATCAGCGACTGGGTCAACTGGAAGCCGTTATCGAACGGATCTGCCCAGGGGTTCAGAAACGCGGTCAGCCGCTCCATGCGATACGGCGACGACCATGCCAGCAACGCGAGCGCCGCGGCGACGGCCAGCACCAGCAGCAGGAAGTGACGCACGCGCACGCCGCCGAGAAACAGCATCGCGAGCGCGGTCGCCATCATCACGCTGGCGGCGCCGAAATCGGGCTCGGCGAGCAGCAGTATCGCGGCAAAGCCAAGCACCGCCATCGGCCGCAGGAAGCCGACGAAAGTCTGCAACTGCTCACGGCGATGGACGATGAAGCCGGCGATATAAATGAAGATAAGCAGGCGCGCGGGCTCCGAGGCCTGGCCACCGATCGGGCCGATCGCAAGCCAGCGCATACTGCCGTTGATGCGATGCCCGATGCCGGGCACCAACACAGCCGCCAGCAGCAACAGTGCCAGGATCAGCAGCACGAAGCGCGCCCGCTCCAGCAGCGCCAGTGGAATTTCGTACACGACCGCCGCGGCGACGATGCCGAATGCCGCGAAAAATGCCTGCCGCTCGAAGAAATAAAACGGGTTGCCGGTCTGGCGTGCCGCGAGCGACACCGAGGCCGACGCGACCATGATCACGCCGAGCAGCATCAGCGTAAGCGCGATGCCCGCCAGCCACACGTCCGGCACTGGCCGCCGCCGCGCCGCCGCGAACCCGACCCGATTGAGCGCGAGTTCAGCCACCGGCGAGCCTCCTCACCGCAACGGCAAAGCGCTCGCCGCGCTCAGCGTAATTGGTATACATGTCGAGGCTCGCGCAGGCCGGCGCGAGCAGCACGCAGTCGCCGCGCAGCGCAAAGCCGGCGGCAAGTTTCACCGCCGCGTCCATGTCGGCGGCGTAGGCGTGCGGCACGCGTTCGTCGAGTGCAGCGCCGATTAACGGGGCGTCGCGCCCGATCAGCACCGCCGCACGCGCCCGCGCGGCGAGCACCGCCGCGAATTCATCGAAGTTCTGCCCCTTGCCGTCGCCGCCGACGATAACAACCACCGGCGCATCGGTGCCGGCGATCGCGGCCAGCGCCGCGCCGATATTGGTCGCCTTGGAGTCGTCGTACCAGGCGACGCCGTCGTGCTCGGCGACGAGCGTCATGCGATGCGGCAGGCCGCCGAACGCGTTGAGCGCCGCGAGCATTGCTTCGTCCGGCAGGCCCGCCGCCGCACCAAGCGCCAGCGCGGCGAGCGCGTTGGCGACATTGTGGCGGCCGCGAATTTTCAAGTCCGAAACCGGCATCAGGCGCGTCTCGCCGCGGGCGAGCCAGTCGCCGTCAGCCGCCGCGATCACGCCGTACTGCCTCGGTGCGGGCGCATCCAGCCCGAAGCTCACGACGCGCCGCTTCGCCGCCGCCATTTGCATCACGCGCGTATCGTCGCGGTTGACGATACTGATGGCGGCGTCGTAATAGAGGCGCGCCTTCGCCGCCGCGTAGGCGTCCAGGTTTAAATGCCGGTCGAGATGATCGGGCGCGATATTCAGCACGGCGCCAGCCGCGAGCGGCAGGTGCTCCGTCATTTCGAGCTGAAAGCTCGACAGCTCCAGCACGTACAAATCCGGCTCGGTGTCGCTGAGCAGCGCCAGTGCCGGCGGACTCAGGTTGCCGCCGACGCGCACGTCGCGGCCGGCGCGCGCGGCCATCAGACCGACCAGCGTCGTTACCGTGCTTTTACCGTTGGTGCCGCTGATGCCGACAATCGGCGCGCGCGCGTGCGCCGCAAACAATTCGATATCGCCGATCACCGGCAGGCCAAGTGCGCGCGCACGCACGACGAACTCGTGCTGCGGCGCGATACCCGGCGACACGACCACCCGGTCGGCCTGCGCCAGCGCAGCCTCGGAATAGCCGCCGACGAACACCGCAACATCGGGCAGTTCGGCCTTGATGCGCGCGAGGCACGGCGGCTCCTCGCGATTGTCGGTGACGGCGACCGCATCACCGCGACGCGCGAGAAAGCGCGCGACGGCAAGCCCGGTGTCACCGAGGCCGACGATCAGGCTTTTGTGCCGTGCTTGTGCCACTGCGTACGCCATTCCCGCTTTCAGCGAATCTTCAGCGTCGATAAACCGACCAGCACCAGGATCACCGTGATGATCCAGAAGCGCACGATCACCTTCGGTTCCGCCCAGCCCTGCAACTCGAAATGGTGGTGCAGCGGCGCCATGCGGAAGATGCGCTTGCCGGTCAGCTTGTACGAACCCACCTGCAGCATTACCGATACCGTTTCCATGACGAACACGCCGCCCATGATGAACAGCACCAGTTCCTGACGGACGATCACCGCGATAAGGCCGAGCGCCGCGCCGAGCGCGAGCGAGCCGATGTCGCCCATGAACACCTGCGCCGGGTAGGTGTTGAACCACAGGAACCCTAGGCCGGCGCCGACCAGCGCGCCGCAAAACACGACGACTTCGCCGGCGCCCGGGATATATGGAATCTCCAGATAACGCGCAAAGTTGATGTTGCCGGCTGCATACGCAAACACGCCGAGCGCGGCTGCAATCAGCACCGACGGCATGATCGCGAGACCGTCTAGGCCATCGGTCAGATTCACGGCGTTGCTCGCGCCGACGACTACCAGGTAAACGACCGGTATGTAAAACACGCCCAGCGATAGCGCGAAGTGCTTGTAGAACGGCACGATCAACTGCGTCTCCGCCGGAACGCGCGCGCTGAGATACAACGACACCGCGACGGCGATGCCGGCGATCGACTGCAGCAGGTACTTGTTGCGCGCCGACAGGCCGCGCGAGTTTTTCAGAATCAGCTTTTTGTAATCGTCGATGCCGCCGATCATTCCGAACACGGCAGTCACCGCAAGCACCGCCCAGACGTAGCGGCTGGCGAGATCCGCCCACAACAAGGTTCCGGCCGCGATCGACAACAGAATCAGCGCGCCGCCCATCGTCGGCGTACCGGCCTTGGTCAAATGCGTCTGCGGTCCGTGCGCACGCACCTGCTGGCCTATCTGGTAAAAGCCCAGCCGGCGGATCACGGCCGGGCCGGCAAACAGTGCGATGGCAAGCGCGGTCAGCGCACCGAGAATCGTGCGCACCGTAAGGTACTGAAATACGTGGAAGCCGCTGTAGTAGCGGCTCAGGTATTCGGCGAGATAAACAAGCACGCTCAGCGTCCCCGCAACAGTTCGCGCACAACGGCGCGGTCGTCGAACGGTCGTCGTTCGCTGCCCACAATCTGCACTGCCTCGTGGCCCTTACCGGCGACGACTACCGTGTCACCGGGACGCGCTTCGCCGATCGCCGCGGCGATCGCCCGGCGCCGGTCGCGCTCGACGCTCAACCTGCCGCGGCCGGGTACGCCGGCGAGAATGTCGGCGACGATCGCATCGCCGTCTTCGCCGCGCGGGTTGTCGTCGGTGACGATTGCGAGATCGGCGCGGCGCGCGGCAATTTCGCCCATCAAACCGCGCTTGCCGCGATCGCGTTCGCCGCCGCAGCCGAACACGGCGATCACGCGCCCGCCGGCATGCTCGCGCGCCGCTGTCAGCACTTTCTCAAGCGCATCCGGGGTATGTGCGTAATCGACGATCACCAGCGGCTGCTCGCCCCCGCCGAAGCACTCCATGCGACCGGGTGCCGGATGCAGCGCACCCAGCGTGCGCGCCGCCGCTGCGAAAGGAACATCGAATGCCAGCAGCGCGCCCAGCACCGCAAGCAGGTTGGCGGCATTGAAGCGGCCGGCGAGCGCGCTTTTCACGTGCGCCTCACCGCAATCGCCGCCAATGTGCAGGTCGAGACCGCGCGGCGACGTGTGTACGCGCGCGGCCAGCAAGCGGCAATGCGCGGGCGCCGGCGTGTCGCCGAGCGTGTAACCGAACGCGGCGACGCCGGGCTCGAGCCGGCCGGGCAGTTCGCGACCGAAGGCGTCGTCGAGGTTGACCACCGCTGCCGCGAGTCCCGGACGCGCGAACAGTCGTGCCTTCGCTTCGCCGTATGCCTGCTCGGAACCGTGGTAATCCAGATGATCGCGCGTGAGATTGGTGAACACGGCGGCACGGAAGCACACGCCGTCGACGCGCCCCTGATGGAGTCCATGCGACGAGGCTTCCATCGCCGCGACTCGCAGGCCGCTGTCGCGGAAGCCGGCAAGCAGCCGCTGCATGCCGACCGCATCCGGCGTCGTCAGGCCCGGGGCGCCCAATTCGCCGAAGTGCCCGGCACCGAGCGTGCCGATCACGCCGGCCGGCATGCCAAGCTGCTCGCAAGCTTCGGCAAGCATCAGCGTGACCGACGATTTGCCGTTGGTGCCGGTAACGCCTGCAACCTGCAGGCGCGTTGAGGGCTCGCGGAAAAACCGTCCTGCGATAACGCTTGCGCGCCGCGCAAGATCGGTAACCGGAATTGCAGCGACGCCCGCGGGCATTACGGGTGCCGCAACGCTGGCGTCCGGCTCCCACGCAACCGCCCCTGCACCGTGCGCAAGCGCACGTTCGACAAACTGCAGTCCGTGCGCGTGAAAACCGCGGCAGGCGAGAAACAGGCCGCCCGGCTGCACCGCGCGGCTGTCGAGCGCGATGTCACTGACGGTGCAATCGAGCGCCGGCGGCACCTCGGCAAGGCCATCGAGCAACTCGCTGAGCCGCGGCGCCGAATCCATGTATTCCGGCGCAATCACGAGCGCGCTCCGCCCGGGCCAGACCTGCCCTGCAAATAAGCTTGCGGTCGCGCCGCGTCCTGCCGCGCCGGCCCGTGTTGCGACTCCTCGCCATAGCGATGGCCATGACTCGTCGCCGCGCCTTGCCCGCCGCCGCAACCCGCAATTGGGTTCATCAAGTTATTCACCGGGCACGACACGTGAACCACGGCGGCCGTCTTTTGCAGCGCTACGTCGTCGGGCGGCACGTCGAGAATGCGCATCGCGCCGGTCATTACCGACGAAAACACGGGCGCCGACACGAGACCGCCGTAATAATCGCCTTCGCTCGGATCGTTGATGACGACGACCGCGACCAGCCGCGGGTGCTCTGCCGGGATCATTCCGCAAAACACCGACGTGTAGCGCGTGTCGGAATAACCGCCGTCGTCCGCCTTGCGTGCGGTACCCGTCTTGCCGGAAACGCGGTAGTTGACGACGCGCGCGAGCGTACCGGTACCGGCGTCGGTGACCACCGATTCGAGCATCACGCGCAACTCGTCGGCGATTTTCTCCGGCAGGATACGGCGGCCCGGCGGCGGATTGGCGAGGCGCAGAAACGATACCGGC
>DASSOO010000250.1:0-7365 GCA_035700455.1 Gammaproteobacteria bacterium | reverse complement strand
GTCAAGTTCGGTTCCGTGCCGACGCTGTCGAGCTATGACTGCCGCCCGTACCGGACCGGCAACAACGAGTCGTGCTCGTTCACGAACCCGCAGGCCGGCACCTGGTACGTAATGCTGAATGGCTACCAGAGCTACAGCAATGTGACGCTCCAGGGTACCTACAGCGCCGGCGGTGGCGGCGGCGGCTCGTGCGCGTCCGGCTATACGCTCTATACCGGCAGTCTGTCGGGCAGCGGCGACTACGACTTCCAGCCGAACGGCAACTACTACCAGAGCGGCAGCAGCGGCACGCACAGCGGCATCCTCACGGGGCCGTCCGGTGCCGACTTCGACCTGTACCTGGAGAAGTGGAACGGCTACAACTGGGTCGACGTGGCCAGCTCGACCTCCAGTACCGCCGACGAACAGATCAATTACAACGGTTCGTCCGGCTACTACGTCTGGCAGGTCTATTCATACAGCGGCAGCGGCAATTACAGCTTCTGCCTCAAGCATCCGAATTAGGTTGCTGAACAAGGCAACCTGCTGAGAGAGGTGCCTGTGCCCGTGGCGGTCGCGGCCGCCACGGGCTCTTTTTTGGCCCCGAAAGAGCCGCTGCTCTTCACTTTTGCGCCGAAATTCGTACAATATGCCGTTTATTTCGCCGCCGAGCACCGGCCGGCAAACCGAGTAGTACAGAGGTAGCGATCGATATGGTGACCATCCGTTTGGCTCGCGGCGGCGCGAAGAAGCGTCCCTTTTATCACGTCGTCGTGACCGACAGCCGCAATGCGCGCGACGGACGCTATATTGAGCGCCTCGGCTTTTTCAACCCGATTGCGGTCGGCGGCGAACAGAAGCTGCGCATCGACACTGCGCGCGCGCAGCACTGGATCGACCAGGGTGCGCTGCCGTCGGAGCGGGTGACCAAGCTGCTCAAGCAGGCCGCCAACGGCTGAGGTCGCCGGTGCAGGCCGGCGAACCCATCGTACTCGGCCGGCTGAGCGGGCTGTACGGCGTTCGCGGCGCATTCAAGGTTTTTTCGTATACGGAACCGCGCGCGGCCATTTGCGATTATTCCCGATGGCTGCTGCGCGGCGCGGACGGCTGGCACGAAGTCCGGCTGATTGAAGGCCGCGAGCACGGCCGCACGGTCGTCGCCAGGCTCGAGGGCATCGACGATCGCGACGCCGCCGCGGCCCTTCTGGGCACCGATGTCGCGGTGCCGCGCGAGGCGCTGGCGCCTGCGGAGCCGGGGTGTTTTTATTGGGCCGACCTCGTCGGTCTCGCGGTTGTTACAACCGACGGTATTACGCTCGGCCGTGTCGAGCGCCTGTTCGCGACTGGGGCGAACGATGTGATGGTGGTGGCCGGCGGACGCGAACGCTGGCTGCCGTTCGTGATGGACTCAGTGGTGCGTAAGGTCGATTTCGAGCGCTGCGTGATCGAGGTCGACTGGGATCAGGACTGGTAATGCGCTTCGACGTCCTGACATTGTTTCCGGAACTGGTACAGGCGGTCGGTCGCTGCGGCATTACCGGGCGCGCGATCGACGCGGGCCTGGCGGAACTGGCGCTGTGGAATCCGCGCGATTTCACCACCGACCGCCACCGCACCGTCGACGACCGTCCGTATGGTGGCGGTCCGGGTATGGTCATGAAGGCCGAGCCGCTGAGCGCGGCGCTGGCCGCGGCGGTTGCCGACGATCCGCGGCCGGCGGCGGTCGTATACCTGTCGCCGCAGGGGCGACGGTTCGACCAGGCGGCAGCGGAAGATTTCGCGCACCGCGAGCGGCTGGTATTGATCGCCGGCCGCTACGAAGGGATCGACGAGCGCTTTGTCGAGGCTCATGTCGATACGGAGCTCTCGCTTGGCGACTTCGTGCTGAGCGGTGGCGAACTTGCCGCGATGGTGGTGATCGACTCGGTCACGCGGCTGCTGCCCGGCGCGCTCGGCGACGAGCGTTCGGCGGTCGAGGATTCATTCGCGGGCAGTCTGCTGGACTATCCGCACTACACGCGCCCGGAGCGTTTCGCCGGACGCGACGTGCCGCCGGTTCTGCTGGGCGGAGATCACGCGGCGATTCGTCGCTGGCGTCTCAAGCAGGCGCTCGGCCGGACCTGGCTCAGGCGCCCGGAATTGCTGGCGCGGGCGCGGCTCGACGCGGCCGAGCAGGATTTATTGCAGGAATTTATTGCAGAGCGGGACGGCGCGCACCCGCATCACGAAGATCAACACTGATTTTATATTTTCCGAGGGCAGGCCATGAACAACATCATTCAGCAACTCGACGCGGAACAGATGAGCCGCGAGATTCCGCAGTTCGGCGCCGGGGATACCGTGGTCGTCCAGGTAAAGGTGAAGGAAGGCGAGCGCGAACGCATGCAGGCGTTCGAGGGCGTCGTTATCGCCAAGCGTAACCGCGGCCTCAATTCGACGTTTACCGTGCGCAAGATTTCGCACGGCGAAGGCGTCGAGCGCGTGTTCCAGACCTACAGCCCGAGCCTCGGCGATATCGTCGTCAAGCGTCGTGGCGACGTGCGTCGCGCCAAGCTGTATTACCTGCGAGACCTGCGCGGCAAGGCGGCGCGTATCAAAGAGAAGATTTAAGCATAACGCACGTATCCAGACGCGGGCGCTTCGGCGCCCGTTTTTTTATGCGCGCGCCTTGGCGTGGCACAATACCGGCTGCCTTGGTACCGGAGAGAGTCGGGCATGCGCCTGGCTTGCGACCCGAAAAGCGGCAGGATGCTGTTTTTCAGCAACCTGTTGGCACCGCGCTAATGAACGCCATCGTCATAACCGCCTTTATTTGCATGCTCGCAGCGGCGATGCCGGCTGCGCGGGCTGCGAACCAGCCGTCGACACCGGATGAGGCGAGAATCTTTGCCCAGGCTGGTGCAGCCGGCCTTGCGCTGAAGATGGCCGACGCCGGCGAAGCGGCGTCGACTTCCGAGCCGTCGACATGGGGGCAGTGGGAGCGGCTGCGGATTGCGATTTACCAATCGCAGCATGACTGGCATGCAATCATCGCACGTGCCGGAGTGCTGCCGCCCGGCATTTCCGACGCGCTGCACGGCTGGGTGTTGTTGCAAGCGGCCGAGGCCGCGCTGGCGCTCGATAATGGTACTGAAGCGCGCAAGGCGCTGCGTGAACGGCTGCGCCTGTTGGGCACGACGTCCGATCCGGCGGCGGAGCGACAGGTCGACCTGCTGATGGCACAGAGCTTCGTCATCGACGGCCGGCTTGATGATGCGGCCGCGATGCTCGCGATTGCGCACGGCCGCGCCAAAGCCCACGACGAAACAGAGCTCGATGTCGCCCAGGCGCGCCTTGCGCTGCGTCGCCACCGGCCTGGTCAGGCTTTTGCTTTTCTGGCCAACAAAACCGATATCGCAATCGAGCCGTTGCGCTGGCTTGCGGGTCTGCGTGCCGGCAACCTGCTGCCGGCGCTGGTCTATCGGCACGCCAAAGCGTATGCCGCCGCCAAGCACCCGGACGATGCGATTCGCGCGGCACTGATTGTGGCCGCCGAAGCGGCGCAGGATTTGCGCAGGCCGGCAGAGCGGATCGTGCTGCTGGAACGCGCGCTGACAATTCACCCCGCGATCACGTCGCAGCCGCCATTCGTGCTTACCGCGGATACGATTTGGCGCGCATTGGACGGCTACGGCCAGGCATTCGGCAACGACCGCAAGCTGATGGTGGGCGACGACGCAGCCTGGTTTGCTCTCGTCGCAAAGCAAGGCCGGCAAACGATCGCTGCGCAGGCGCTCCTGGCAGTGGTGGCGCTGCATGGCTTCGATGCGGCTGATCGCAGCCGTGCCCACGCGGCGCTTGCCGGTATCCTGCTCAAACGGCCGAGCGGCAACAAGCTGCTCGAACAGCTTTACCTGCACGACGCCCGGTTCCCGACGCCGGCGTCGATTCCCGCACCCGTGCGCGCGCGGCTCGCCGCCGCCGCTTATGCTGCCGATCACATGCCAACCGCCGCGGCACTTTACGCCGACCTCGATACGCCTCCCGACGGCGCCGATCCCGCGAGCTGGCAGTTGGTGCGAGCGCGCGCGCTGATTCTCGGCGGCCATGCCGATGCCGGTGTCGCCGCGCTCGACAAGCTGCTGGCAGGCGCTGGCGGATTCAGCATCGACAAGTTGCTGCCCGACCTCTTCGCGCTGCAGGCGGTTGGCCGCGATGCCGACGCCGCGCGCTTCTTCCAGCAGCTACTGGTGCGCAAGCCACCCCCCGACGTGCGCCAGAAGCTGCTCTACTGGCTGGCCGATTCGGAGGCTGCGCTTGGCCGCCAGGTAGCCGCGGCGCGGCTGTATCTCGAATCCGCAACCGCGCTCAGCGCGACCGCGATGGACCCGTGGGCGCAGACAGCGCGTTACCATGCCGCCGGTGCGCTGGCCGCGGCAGGGCTCGTCGACGACGCGCGCACCATCTATACCCGTCTGCTCGGCGCGACCAGCGATCCTGCACGTCAGGCGGAACTTCGCCAGAAGATCGGCGCGCTGGCCGCCAAGACCGGTACCGCCAAGACGCTTGAAAATCCACCGGGCAATCATTAGATAAAAGCCCGAACGCGGGCTCGCGCCGTGCGCCGGACAATCCATCGCATTCCGGCAGGTCGACGCCGAGCCTGCATGAACGTGTTCCGGCGCTTCGGAAAGCGGCCATCGCTACGGGCGCCGCAGGACTTGTAATTGCCTTTAACTTTATGAAGTAGACGACCCATGCCGAAAACTGCAACCACCGAAACCCGTCATTTCGAAGCCGAAGTCAAACAGCTTCTGCAGTTGATGATCCACTCGCTGTATGCGAACAAGGAAGTCTTTCTGCGCGAACTCATTTCCAACGGCGCCGACGCCTGCGACAAGCTGCGCTTCGAAGCTCTCGGTGACGACGGCCTCTACGAACAGGACAGCGAACTCGCGGTGCGAGTCGACTTCGACGCCAAGGCGCGCACGATCAGTGTCTCGGACAATGGTATCGGCATGAGCCGCGAGGAAGTGATCGACAACATCGGCACGATCGCCCGCTCGGGCACACGCCGGTTTGTCGAGTCGCTGAGCGGGGACCAGGCGAAAGATGCGCACCTGATCGGCCAATTCGGCGTCGGCTTTTATTCGGCTTTCATCGTTGCCGACAAGGTGACGCTGACGACGCGCCGCGCGGGACACGACGAGGGCACACGCTGGGTATCAAGCGGCGAGGGTGATTACACGCTGGAGACGGTCGGCGATCTGCCGCGCGGAACGGCAGTGACGTTGCATCTGCGCGAGGGCGAAGACGAATTTCTGAATGATTGGCGGCTCCGCGAGATCGTGCGCAAGTATTCGGAACACCTGAGCCTGCCGGTGCTGATGCGCAAGCGCGACGACAAAGACAAGCCGACGGACGACTGGGAGAAGGTTACCGGCGGGCAGGCGCTGTGGCTCAGGCCGCGCAGCGAAATCAGCGATGACGACTACAAGACATTCTACAAGCACGTCGCGCACGATTCGGACGACCCGCTCGCGTGGACGCACAACCGCGTCGAGGGCAAGCAGGAATACGTGTCGTTGCTGTACATTCCGTCCCGCGCGCCGTTCGACTTGTGGGACGCCGACAGCCGCCGCGGTGTAAAGCTTTACGTCAAGCGTGTGTTCATTACCGACGCCGCGGAAACGGTGATGCCGCGCTACCTGCGTTTCGTGCGCGGAGTCATCGACTCGAGCGACCTGCCCCTCAACGTCTCGCGCGAAGTGTTGCAGGAGAATCGCCTGCTGGACACGATCAAGTCGGCGTCGGTCAAGAAAGTGCTGGGTCTGCTGCAGGACCTTGCCGACAAGGAGTCGGACAAGTATGCAAATTTCTGGAAGCAGTTCGGCAAGGTACTGAAGGAGGGGCCGGCGGAGGACTTTGCGAACCGCGAGGCACTCGCCAAGCTGCTGCGCTTCAGCTCGACGCACAACGACGACGAGTCCGAGAACGTGTCGCTCGACGAGTATATTGCGCGTATGAAGCCGGAGCAGAAGGCGATTTACTACGTCACCGCCGATAGTTTCGCTGCCGCGAGCCACAGCCCGCATCTCGAGATCTTCCGCAAACAGGGCATCGAGGTCCTGCTGCTGCACGACCGTGTCGACGAGTGGTTGGTTGCGCATCTTAACGAGTACGCCGGCAAGCCGGTGCAGTCGATAAGCCGCGGCGAACTGGATGACGCGGCGCTTGGCGGAATGCCGGAGGCCGATGCCAAGGCGCTGCCGGGACTATGCAATCGCCTTGCGACGAGCCTGGGCGATCGGGTCAAGGAGGTGCGGCTGTCGCGGCGGCTGACGGACTCGCCGGCCTGCCTGGTGGCGGCGGATGAAGGTCTGAGCCTCAACCTCGAGCGGCTGCTGCGCGAAGCAGGCCAGGATGTGCCGGCCGCGAAACCGATCCTCGAAGTAAACCCGGCGCACCCCATCGTCCGGCGGCTTGAAACCGACGGCGGCGATTTCGACAACTGGGCAAACCTGTTGTATGAGCAGGCGCTGCTGGCGGAGGGCGGGCATCTCGACGATCCGGCCGCTTTCGTGCAACGGCTTAACAGCTTGTTGCTCAGTGCGCTGCCGCAATCGTAAAAACCCCCGCCGGGGGGGGCATTTCCCGCTCCTGCGGGAGCCTCCGTGAGCGACCGATGCGGTGGTTGGAGGGAAACCCGCTCTCATCCCTTGGCTGGGCGTAAAAACCGACTCGGTATAAAAATCCCCTTGTCAAACGCCTGATTGTCTTCTAAACTGGTAACTGGGTCCCATCCGCGACTTAGGTTCGGAGAGCCGCGGGCTGCGACTTATCGGTCTGCTCCCAAAGCAGTTCGTTTTTTGATCGGGGTTTTCAGGAGAAAGATTATGAATCGTACAGTGATCAACGGCCTGGTCGTTGCGGCCGCTCTGGGTCTGGGCATGGCTTCGTTCAGCGCGTCGGCCGACGACACGTTCGCAACCTCGGTGCTGCAAATTCTCGGCATCGTCGGCAGCGGCTCGGCGGCGTGCTCAAGCGGCATCGTCGGCAGCGGCGATGCGACCAGCAATGGAATCGTCGGCAGTGGCGATGCCACCAGCAACGGTATCGTCGGCAGCGGTGATGCGACGGCTAACGGCATCGTCGGCAGCGGCGACGCGACCAGCAACGGAATTGTCGGCAGCGGCAGCGGATGCCCCACCACCAACGGTATCGTCGGCAGCGGCGATGCGACGACGAACGGCATCGTCGGCAGCGGTGACGGTGGCATCGTCGGTAGCGGCTCCGGCCAGGACTAACCGGTCGCCAAGCGCGACGATCGGTGCGCGACAATCAAGAAGAAGGGATCGGGCCACCGCGAGGGCCTGACAAAACCCTCTATTACTCAGACACTTGAAG
>DASSOO010000249.1:0-3593 GCA_035700455.1 Gammaproteobacteria bacterium | reverse complement strand
TGAACGAAGCCGTGTGCACGCTGGCGGCACAGCCGTACCAGCCGACGCCCGACTACGGTATCGCCGACGGCAAGTCCGGCTTTGAAAATGCAAAGGGGCCTTATGCGCTGTGGCTGGACGTCCGGGAACGTCATTTGTCCTCAGTGGAGGCGCCCGGCATCGAAGACCCCGCGCTGAACGACGTCGACACCTGCTCGCGCGCGCAAGTGGTGTGGCAGTTGCGCATGCTGATACGGGGCGAAGCCGACCGCTCATTGCAAGTTACGCTGGACGCGCTGCAACGCCGTCACGATGCGCTCGACGAAACCAGCGACGAAGCGCAACAGCTCGCCGAACTGATCAAGCGCTTCAAGCAGGACGGAAGCAAGTCACTGGATCAAATCTTCGCGTCACTCGGCGGCGCCGGCGATGAGGACCGCACCGCCGAGCTTGCGTGCGAAGCGCTGCGCCGCATACTCGATCTGCGTGGAACCTATGCCCGCCCCCAGCTGCGCGCGCAACTGCAGCCGCCGGAATCCGATGAGGATCCGTGCGTGATCGCGGCGGACGCCCGCTACCGCGGCTGCGAGAACCAGCTCTACCGCGTCGAGATCCACGAAGGAGGACTGGCGGCGGTTGCGGATGCGGCAGGCCCTGCCAACACGCCGACCGCCACTTTCAAATGGTCGCGCGAGAACGGTTCGGTCATTTTTCCGATCGTCGAATGCGGCACCCCCGGCGAGCCGGCGGCGGACGGCAGCGCGCCGTTGACGATAACGCTCGCCGGCCTCGGCCGCGACGCGCGGCTCGGCCTCGTTGTCGGCAATTGGGTCGAGCTGCTCGACGACAATTGTACGCTGGCGCAGCGCGCGTTTCCGCTGCTGCAGGTCGTCGCGATCGATGTGCCCGACCGCAGCATCACCTTGGGCGTACCGAAAAACGTCACGCCATACCTGCCGCGCACGGATCCGGACAAGCATCCGCTGCTGCGGCGCTGGGATCAACATAATGAGGTGGATAACCAGGGAGTGCTCAGCGTGATCGAGGAGACCTGGATCGATCTCGAGGACGGCGTCCAGATCCGCTTCGAACCCGGTGGCATCTATGCCACCGGCGACTACTGGCTGATTCCCGCGCGCGTGGCCGGCAACGGCACGCTGGAGTGGCCGCAGGAGCCCGCTGCCGACGGTAAGCCTGCCGCCGCCGCGGTGCAGGCGCGTGGACTGCATCACTACGCGGTACTCGGCGGAGTCAATGCGGCCGGCGTCTATCGCGAATGCTGCTGCCGCTTCATTCCGCCCTGCCAGCAGCGTCTGATCGGCATCGGCAGAGCGGCCGACCGGTTCGATTTTCCGCCGCCGCTGCGAACCGCGGCGCCGCCGAATCGCGGCGTCGGACCGGCACGCCGGACAAAACCAAAGCGCCGTACACCGAAGCGCAAGCCGGCGTAAACCGCAATCTCGCGTGCGCATTTCGCCCCGGCCGCGGATGACGGCGTTCGGCGCCCGTGCGGTGTAAGCAGGCGTCACCGCCGCGACCGTTGCGGCGCCGCCTCGTAGACGCGGGTGCCGTCAACCAGGACCGTGCAAGTTATCCGGCCTCGCGCCGCGAGACCGTCGAGCGCACGCTGCACGGCATCCTGTGACGGCAACGCCGGGAGCGCGTCCGCGATCCAGAAACGCGCGATGCCGCGCGCGGTATCGCTCGCCTGGGGATGAGACGCGAGATAATGCAGGATCGCGTCCTGCAGCTGCGCCATCCGGTCATCGCTCGATTCGACTGGCACTGCCGTCACTCCGGTATTGTCACGTTGTCCGGAATTCAGAAGCAATGGCCGCGCCACCATGATGTCGGCGTTAACGCATTGAAGAAACGAATATTTGTCTGAGAGGCTGAAGTGGTGGCGGGTCAGCGTCGACCCGTATTGCGAATTTCACGACAGATCCGTCGGGCGTCAGACGGTGCCGCCGGCGGGACAAAGCTGCCCCGGGCAACCCCGGCTGTTTCAACCCGGTGAGCCGGACCGCTACCGGTAGTAGCGCAACTTGTCGATACCGTGCTTCTTGAGCAGCTTGCCGAATGCGCGCCGCTCCTTGCCTGCCATCACCGCGGCGCGCGTGACGTTGCCGCGGCTGGCGGCAATGACGCGCATCAGATAAAGCCGTTCGAAGTCGGCAATGGCCTGTGCCTTCGCACGCGAAAAATCGAGTGTGCCGACGTCGGCACCCGGACGTTGATGCGGATTGCACCCGCGCGCGCCCACACCGGGCGGCGCAATGGCGATGAACGGCCCGTCGGCAAGCAGGTATTCGCGACAGATGAGGTTTTCCAGTTCGCGCACGTTGCCAGGCCAGGCATAGGTCTCGAACCAGGTAATCGTGGAATGATCGAGCCGTTTTTCACCGCGCCCGAAACGCATTGCGCACTCCGCCAGAAAATGCTCGGCAAGAAGCAGCGAATCGCCGTTGCGCTCGCGCAGCGGCGGCAGGCGCAGGTGCATGATTTCGAGTCGGTAGAGCAGGTCAAGGCGAAAGCGGCCGGCCTCCGTCAGCTCGGCCAGATCGGCATTGCTCGCCGCCAGTATGCGCACGTCGGCACGCTTCTCCTGCGGACCGCCCAGCGGGCGGTACTGCTGGTCCTGCAGAAAACGCAGCAGCGTCACCTGCGCTTTCGGTGTCAGCGCGTCTACTTCGTCGAGGAATATCGCGCCATGCTGGCCATGATCGATCAATCCGGAATGATCGCTGCGCGCGTCGGTAAAGGCGCCCCGCCGGTGGCCGAACAACTCGTTTTCAATGAGGGAATCGGGGATGGCGCCGCAATTGACCGGAATAAACGGCCCCTCCCGGCGCGGGCTCCGATAATGGATCGCGCGCGCGGCCAGCTCCTTGCCAGTACCCGTCTCGCCTTCGATCAAAACGGGCGCATCGCAGCGGGCGATTTTGCCGATCAGTCCCACCACATCCCGGAAAGCGGGAGAATTTCCTATCATGCGGCGGCCTCCCCTTCTGTGTTGCGAGCCCTCCTCACCCTGCGTCGCAGCAACATTCGGGAAGCATATTTTACGGCTGCAGTATATACGAGTTTCCGGAAAAGGCGAGCACCCCGTACGCGTCACTCCTGAACCGGAAAATCATCGACAAAATATTCGTTCGGACGACGCTCGCCGGCGATGCGCGCGGACTCGATCGCACGCAGATCGACACGCCGGATCTTGCCCGAAATCGTCTTCGGCAGCTCGCCGAACTCAAGCCGCCGGATGCGCTTGTACGACGCCAGCCGCTCGCGCACGAAACGGAAAATGTCGCGCGCGACTTCGTTGCCGGGCGGATGGCCAGCCGCCAATGTCACGAACGCCTTCGGCACCGACAGCCGCAGCGGATCGGGGCTTGGCACCACCGCGGCTTCCGCAATTGCCGGGTGTTCGATCAGCGCGCTCTCCAGTTCGAACGGACTGATGCGGTAATCGGATGATTTGAACACGTCGTCGGCGCGGCCGACGTAGGTGATCCAGCCGTCGGCGTCGCGCTGCGCCACGTCGCCCGTGCGGTAGTGGCCTTCGCGCATCGCCTCGCGGGTCTTGTCGTCGTCGTCGGCATAGCCGAGCATCAGGC
>DASSOO010000248.1:0-3030 GCA_035700455.1 Gammaproteobacteria bacterium | reverse complement strand
CGCCGAGCAGCGCACCGGCCTGCGCCATGCCGCGGATCATCAGGCCGTTCCACGCGGTCAGAATCTTGTCGTCGCGCGCCGGCGGCACACGCTGCGCGCGTGCCTTGAGGAGCTTTGTTCGAATCGACTCGAGTTTTTCGGCAACCGTTTGCGGCGGTTCTTCAAAGTCCTTCGCCAGTTCCGCCAGACTCTTGTGCACGTTCAGGTGCCAGCGGCCTTCGAAGTTCGGCGTCCCGTCGAGACCGAAGCGTGCCTCGGCGAGCGCATATTCGTCGGGCGTCAGCAGCGTGCGTAGTTGGCCGGCGTCCCAGAGGTAGTACTTCCCTTCTTCGCCTTCGGAGTCGGCGTCGTAGCTTGAAAAGTAACCGCCCTCCTCCGACTGCATCGCCTCGATTACCCAGTCCGCCGTCAGCCGCGCGACTTCGGCGAAGCGTTCGTTCCCGGTCAGCCGATACGCCTGTGCATAGAGGCCGAGCAGTGCGCCGTTGTCGTAGAGCATTTTTTCGAAGTGCGGAATCTGCCAGGCGGCGTCGACCGAGTAGCGGCAAAAGCCGCCGCCGATCTGGTCGAACAAGCCGCCATCGGCCATGCGCGCGAGCGTAAAGATGGCATGCTCGCGCGCGGCGTCGTCGTCAGTTTCGAGCAGGAACTGGAGCGCGCTCGGGCGCGGAAACTTGGGCGCGCCGCCGAAGCCGCCGTGTCGCCGATCGTACTGCTCTGCGAGCGCCTGCAAAGCTTTCTCAAGCACTTCCTCATCCGGCTCGCCGGCGGCGGCTGGCGGATGCATGCTCGCAAGCGCCTCGGCGAGTGCGGCCGCCTGGCCGCGAATGTCGGCGCGGTGCGTGCGATAGTACTCGTCGATGCGCGTGAGAACCGTCTTGAAGTCCGGCAAACCGTGGCGCGGTTCGCGCGGGAAATAGGTGCCGGCAAAAAATGGGGTGAGATCGTCCGGGGCGAGGAACACCGTTAACGGCCAGCCGCCGGCGCGGCGGCTCAGCAACTGGTGCGCTGTCTGGTAAACGCGGTCGAGGTCGGGCCGCTCCTCGCGGTCGACCTTGACGTTGACGAACAGCGCATTCATCAAGTCCGCCGTTTCGGCGTCCTCGAACGACTCGTGCGCCATCACGTGACACCAATGGCACGCGGAGTAACCGATCGAGACCAGAATCGGCTTGTCCTCGGCGCGCGCCCTGGCGAGCGCGGCCTCGCCCCACGGCTGCCACTCCACCGGGTTGCCGGCATGCTGCAACAGGTACGGACTGGTTTCGTGGATCAGTTGATTGGGTTGCGCTTCCATGCCTTTGGCGGCTCGCCGCTGGTTACAATGGCTGTTTCAATATACCGCACACCCACCATGACCGCACCGACGCGCGTCGAGGAACCGCAGCCGTGGAACTGAAGCCCCTACGCCTGAAAAAACATGAAGCAAAACGCCTGCGCGCCGGCCACGACTGGGTGTTCAGCAACGAGATCGATGTCGCGGCGACGCCGCTGACGGATTTCGAGCCGGGCGACCTCGTCGAAGTGCAGGCGGCGGACGGTCGCACGATCGGCAGCGGCTACGTCAATCCGCACTCGCTGATCGCAGCGCGGCTGATGAGCCGCGATCCGGCGCACGCGCCCGGCGCCTCGCTGCTGGTGCACCGGCTCAACGTCGCGGTGGCGCTGCGCGAGCGTATTTACCCGACGCCGCACTACCGGCTTGCGTTCGGCGAATCGGATGGCGTGCCCGGCCTCGTCGTCGACCGCTACGGCGCGATCCTGGTGGTGCAGATCACGACCGCCGGCATGGAGCGGATGCGCGACGACGTGATCGCGGCGCTGGAAAAAGTCGCCAAGCCGGCCGGCATCCTGCTGCGCAACGACGTCGGCGTGCGCGCGCTCGAAAACCTGCCGAGCTATGTCGAAACCGCGGCCGGCCACGTACCGGACGAGGTCGTCGTCGAGGAAAACGGCTGCCGCTTCGCGGTCGCGCCGGCCGGCGGCCAGAAGACCGGCTGGTTCTACGACCAGCGCGACAACCGCGCGCGCCTCGCCCGCTACGCCCGCGGCGCGCGCGTGCTCGACCTGTTCTGTTACCTGGGCGGCTGGGGCATCGAAGCCGCGCACGCGGGCGCGGCCGAAGTCGTCGCCGTCGACAGCTCCGCGCCGGCACTGGCGCTCGCGGTCTCCAACGCCGCCGCCAACGGCGTCGCGCTGCGCACCATCCAGGCAGAGGCCTTCGATGCGCTGGCCGACCTCGCCGCGGCGCGCGAGCGCTTCGACATCGTCGTCTGCGATCCGCCGGCCTTCGTCCGCCGCAGGAAGGACCTCAAGCCCGGCCTCGCCGCCTACCGCCGCCTGTACCAGATGGCGATGCGCCTGCTCGACCGCGACGGCCTGCTGGTCGCGGCCTCCTGTTCACAGCCGCTGACCCGCGAATTGCTCGCCGACTGCGTCCAGCAGGCGGCGCGGCACCTCGATCGGCGCGCGCAATGGCTCGAATGGGGCGGCCAGGGGCCCGATCATCCCGTGCATCCGGCGATGCCCGAAACCGAATATCTCAAGGCCGGCTTCGTGCGCGTCACGCGCGGCTAGTCAGTTTGCCGGGCATGGCTGCCCGGCAAACTGTTAAAATGAGTCCTTCATGCTGACCTACCCCGAAATCGACCCGATCGCGTTCAGCGTCGGCCCGCTGCACGTGCACTGGTACGGCATCATGTACCTGGTCGGGTTCGCGGGCGGCTACGGCGTTCTCTGGCTGCGCCTGCGCAAGCCGCGCTGGCATTGGACGGCCGAACAGTTGGGCGACCTGCTGTTTTACGTCGTCGTCGGCATCGTGCTCGGCGGCCGCATCGGCTACGTGCTGTTCTACAACCTGCCCTATTACGCGGCGCACCCGCAGATGGTGTTCGCGGTGTGGGACGGCGGCATGTCGTTCCACGGCGGGCTGCTCGGCGTGCTGGTCGCGATGTGGATTTACGGGCGCCGCCACGGACGCTCGTTCTTCGACCTCACCGACTTCATCGCGCCGGCGGTGCCGATCGGCCT
>DASSOO010000247.1:0-2588 GCA_035700455.1 Gammaproteobacteria bacterium | reverse complement strand
GAACAGCGTGTCGCCGACGAAGGCAAGGCGCTCCTCCGGCAACCAGTAGGCTATGTGATCGAGCGTATGGCCGGGCGTCTCGATCACCTTGGCGGTCAGATTGCCGACCTTGACCTCGTCGCCCTCGCGGACGGCGTCATCGACGGCCGGGATGTTCTTGCCTTTCGAGGGGGCGACCACGCGGCATTTGTGGTTCGCTTTCAGCGCCTCGATACCGCCTATGTGGTCGTGGTGGTGATGGGTGACCAGGATGTCGGTGAGCTTCCACCCGGTCGCCTTGAGCGCGGCCTCGACGGGCGCTGCCTCCGGCGCATCGATCGAGGCGGTGGCGCCGGTCTCGGGGTCGTGCAGCAGCACCCCGTAATTGTCGCTCAGGCAGAGAAACAGGCGGGTTTCGGCGGGCATGGGCATCCTCGTTCAGTTGGCACGTGCGTTAACCTAACATGTGGAGGAAAGGTCCCGCACCCGTCTGCCCGCGGGGCTGCCCGCGCGATTTGCCGCGCGGTTTCGTGCTATTTTTTCGCCATGGCGATCGACGTCGTCGACCTGCGCAATTTCTACGGCCAACGGCTGGGCGTGGTGGCACGCCGCTTCATCGGCCGCGGTATCCGCGCGCTCTGGCCCGATACCGCCGGCCAACGTGTGCTCGGCGTCGGCTATGCCACGCCCTATCTCGGCCTGTTCCGCGAGGAGACCGAGCGTTGCCTTGCATTCATGCCGGCAGCGCAAGGCGTGGTGAAGTGGCCGACCGAGCGTGCGGCGCTGTCCGCGCTGGTCGATGAGTACGAAATGCCGCTGCCCGACGGTGCAGTCGATCGCGTTCTGCTCGTGCACGCGCTGGAAATGAGCAACGATCCCGGCGCGCTGCTGCGCGAGGTGTGGCGGGTGCTCGCCGCGGGCGGACGGCTGTTGGCGGTGGTGCCGAACCGGCGCGGCGTATGGGCGCGCATGGACACCACGCCATTCGGGCACGGCAGCCCCTATTCGCGCGCGCAGATCAATCAGCTCTTGCGCGAGACCTGGTTCACGCCGACCGGCTGGTCGGAAGCGCTTTATGTGCCGCCGGTCGAGCGCGGCTGGTTCTTGCGCACGGCGGTGGCTTGGGAGCGCACTGGCGCCACGTTATCGGCGCCATTTGCCGGCGTACATATGGTGGAGGCGACCAAGCAGGTCTATCGCGCGATCCCGGCGCGGCGGGTGAAGCGGCGCCTGGTGCCGGCATTGGAGCCTGCGCTCGCACCGTCGCCGGGCGGATGATCGCGCGCCGTTGCGAGACGCGCGCAACGGTGAGTGAAGATCAGTCGCCCGGTTGATCGCCGCTGCCTTCGCCCTGTGCGCCTTGCGGATTGCCGCCGTAATCCGGGCGGTCGCCGCGATAGCCGCCGCGGTGACGGCGTCGCCGGCGATAGCCGCCGCCATAGCGCTCGTGGCGTTCGCCCTGATCATGCCCGTTGCCGCCCGCTGTCTGCTGCGGCTGGTTGCCGCCGGTGATGAAGGCCGGCAGACCGACGTCGTCTGTGTCCGGCTGCTGCGCGCGCGGCTGTGGCTGCGGCTGGTCGCGCGGCGGGAACGGCTGCTGCGCATCGCGCGGCAAATACGGCTGCGGCTGCACTTCGCGCTGCACGAAGCTTGGCTCGCCGGCGAAGGGCTGGCTGTCGTCGCCGTCGTCGTCATAGGCGTCGTCGCCGCCCGGCTGCATGCCGGCGTTCTGCTGTTGCTGTTGCTGCTGCTGCTGCTGTTGATTGTAGTAGGGGTTCTGCTGGCGGAACTGTTCCTGCGCTGCCGCAATCAATCGGAAATAATGTTCGGCATGCTGATAATAATTCTCGGCCGCCACCGGATCGCCGGAGCTCTGCGCGTCGCGCGCGAGCTGGATGTATTTCTCCGCAATGTGGTTGGCGGTGCCGCGTATTTTCACGTCGGGTCCGTTCGATTCATAGACCCGCGTCAGCGGATTCTGGCTCTTGCGGTGACCGCGTCCCCGCATGCGTTTCTGACCATTTCTCATGATTTGCCTGTTCGCTGACCTTTCGCTCCTGACATTAAACCTTGCTTCGATATGACGGCACGTCGCCGCCGACGCACACTCGACTCTCCTGGCCTCACACGCCCAGAACCGCGCAGGCGTCAGCCGCGCCTGGCTCGTGCGAATGCTCGAACATTTGCGATCGTTATTGCGATTGCAACAGCAACCCCATGGCCGCGGCCAAACCGCGACGTTGCCAACCCTTCGTTACGCGCATCGCAAAGAATCAGAGAATTGATGCGCCCAACCGGTGAAGCATCCGAACCTGGACCTGGCGATTTCGTCTTGCCGTCCTGAAGCGGCCTTTCGTCATCAGCCTTTGCATCGCCGCCACACAAAGCTTTTTGAGCTTGGGGGTTCCCTGACGATGCCAGCCACAGTTCGATTCCGTGCCCGGAAGCTAGTCGTTTCCTCGGCACATTCCAAGAGGTTTTTTCTGCCCCAAAAGGGGCAGTGCTTCTCGCGGGGCGGGAATGCGCAATGCTCAATCCACGTTTACACAGCGACCGAGGTCAGCGCGCGTGGTATATCAGCCAGGTCCCGGCGCGTGCTTTGCACGTGC
>DASSOO010000246.1:0-9515 GCA_035700455.1 Gammaproteobacteria bacterium | reverse complement strand
GGATGACGCCGAATCCCAGCATTAACTACTTGACGGGCCTCGCTGCCAATGACAGCCGTCTATGTATCTCTGGCTGGAATGACTATCCACCTTACGATGGGAAAGCCGAACTCGATGATTTAGCTGGACACAAACTGGCAGATTTGCCTGGCTCCGGGTATTGGGGCGGAGGTGCATGTGCCTTAACAAAGGACAGGCTGTACTTAACCACCCATGATAGCGAGAATGGCGATGATAATGCTGATCTTAGCGTTTTCGACATCAACGGTAACTTAATTACCTCGGTGCCGATTTTCGATGTCTACTTGCCGACTTCTATGGCCGCGACCGATAGCAAAGTATACATATCGATAGAATACGATCCTAGAATCGTGGTATTCGACAGGGTGGTGACAAAGGATGAAGACGGCAAAATAATTTCGGAGAAATTTGTCCGAGAGCCAGATGTCATCCTCGACCACTACTGGTATCCTTGGGTGGGTGTCGATATGCAGCAGGTGCTGCATAGCTTATCGATGTAGTTCTTGGCACCCGACTGGATAAATCCGCCCGTAATTTCGCTGGCTGGCGACGCCACGCCTTGTCTAGCCCGGAGCTGCATTCCACTTGGGTTGCTGCATTGCGCAGCCTCGCAGAAGCGATTGAGGATTTCTGGATTCGCTTGACACTCGCCAGGCTGCCATTAAAATGGCATGCTCGAATTCGAGCGGGAATAGCTCAGTTGGTAGAGCGCAACCTTGCCAAGGTTGAGGTCGCGAGTTCGAGCCTCGTTTCCCGCTCCAGATTTTGCCCAGACCCCGGTTCGGCCGGGGTTTTTCGTTTTCCGGGGGAGCGGGCGCACCAAATGTGCTACATTCCCGCGCCAGACGAAGGCCAAGTGGCAGAGTGGTTATGCAGCGGCCTGCAAAGCCGTGTACGCCGGTTCGATTCCGACCTTGGCCTCCATCTTCTATACTTCTCCAGTTCCCGAACCTGCCTCTAAAGCGCAGCCTCCGAGGCCCAGACAAGGCGCGGCGCCGTCGAGGCGGGGGTCGGAGAAAAGGAACCTGTCTCAAAATTGGAGTTGCCTCGTCGGAGACGAGGCGCGGTGGCGCTGAGGAGCTGAGTTGCGCATGTAGCCAATGAGCACCGGAAGCGGCGCCACAACGCCGTATCCGGCCGGCAGATGTAATTTTGAGGCAGGGTCGCGCCCGGGTGGCGGAATAGGTAGACGCAAGGGACTTAAAATCCCTCGGCCGCAAGGCCGTGCCGGTTCGATCCCGGCTCCGGGCACCAATAAAAACAAGCACTTGCGTGACTATCGTCAGATACACACCCACTTACCCGCCTCTGTGGGCCACTTTTGGGCCACTTCCGCGAAAGGTACGTAGAGCATCTAATCTCGCGTACCTCTGTCCTTAAAAAAAGACGCTAATCAATCACTTACGAAGCCGGAGCGGCTGAAATCGGGCCATTTTGGCAAGGTGCCGCTAGGCACTTCCTTATAAATCAATGACTTACGCGCGCGACATGCGAGGCTGTTCGTACACGTTACGCCGTAGTTTCGGACGGCCCGCTATGAGCCTGATTCCGGCCTGAATTGGCCCACCAGTGGCCCATAGCGACGGCCTGATAGCTTGAAGCCTTGCAGAACGCGGCTTGCAGGCGCCGGTACAAGGGATTCCATATCTTTTGTTGCTGTTTATTGTCACTTGTGCGAGACTGGACCACGGTAAAACTGAGAGGGTCCCGCCATGGCGAATATCGAGAAGCGGCCGCAAGGCTACCGGGTTCGCGTCCGCCTGAAAGGGCAGCCGCCACAATCGGCGACATTCCAACGACTGACCGACGCCCGCAAGTGGGCGCAAGCTACTGAAGCCGCGATCCGTGAGGGCCGGCACTTCCAACGGGCTGAAGCCAAGAAACACACTGTCGCCGACCTGGTGGCGCGGTTTGCTCGCGACGTTGCGCCGCGTAAAGGCAGCGGTGGCGCGAAGTACAGCCGGCAGCTCGCATGGTGGAGTGAGCGGATCGGCGCTTACACGCTGGCAGACCTCACGCCGGCCCTCATCGCAGAACAGCGTGACGCGCTTTCTAGGGCCACGACCAGCAGGGGAACGGCTACTACCCCGGCCACGGTCAACCGTTACCTTGCCGCCCTGTCTGTCGCGTGCAATATCGCGGTGAAAGAGTGGGGCTGGATCGACCATAACCCGCTGTCGAAAGTCGCCAAGCTGAAAGAGCCGCGGGGCCGTGTGCGGTTCCTGTCTGACGATGAACGCGAACGGCTGCTAACCGCCTGCCGTGAGAGCGAAAGCAAAGACCTGTACCCGGCTGTCGTGCTGGCGCTATCGACCGGCGCGCGGCGCATGGAGATTCTCGGCGCGCGCTGGCCGCAAGTAGACTTTGCCCGTGCGACCCTGACCCTTGAAGAAACCAAGAACGGCGAGCGCCGCGTCCTGCCACTGGCGGGCCTTGCGCTGGACTTGATGCGCGAGCGGGCCAAGATACGCCGGATTGATTCGGACCTGGTGTTTCCGGGCACGTCCGGCAAGAAGCCGATCGACCTTCGCCATGCGTTCGACAAGGCGCTAGAACGCGCGAAGATTGAGGATTTCCGCTGGCATGACCTGAGGCACAGCGCCGCAAGCTATCTCGCCATGAACGGCGCCACGCTGGCTGAAATCGCCGAAGTCCTGGGCCACAAGACCCTGCAAATGGTCAAGCGGTACGCGCACCTGTCCGAAGCCCATACGGCGGCCGTGGTCGGCAAGATGAACGACCGCATCTTCGGGGGTGTGTGATGGCGCACGTAATGCAGCAGGAACACGCGTTAGTTAGTCGCATTGAGTCTCTATTGGCTGATCTTGGGGTAGACGACCCTCTCCGAGTGTATTTCCAAATAACGATCGAGGTAGGTTTTAGGTATCCGCACGGAGATGCGCCCGCCGTCCGCGATCAACTACGCAAGCTTGCGAAGCTGCGAGATGCAATGGGCGAAATCAATAACATTATGGCGGGATTACCTGAGAGTTTGCGATCGTTGATCGGCAAGTACTTTTACATTTCGTCGCTAGGCGATCCAGCTTTCATACGTCATTTCAATCAGTGGGCAGCACGCGAAACTGAGGAGGGCCCCGATCCCCTCATACCTGTAGTTGTCGGCCACGATATAAGTGTTGCAAGTGTTCGAACGATGATACAACACATTGCGGCAGCTCAAACATTTGACGAATTCCGCGCCGCCGTTGTTGGCGCAAATCCGCTCGCGCAATGCACTGATATGCCAATTCCAGATTTAGTAGTGGTGATTCGCAATCTATACTATTCACTTGAGTTGGCGCGCATTCAGGGCGACGAAGCTCTTAAGGCCGTTTCAAAGGGTGAGAGGGACCGCTTGGCATTCCGCGATCAAGTCTTGAGGAACGTATTGGACATCTTAATAGAGCATAGCGAGAACGTAGCGGGCGATTGGGAGTCGCTGGATACTGTATGTGATCTGGTGACCCTCATTTTTAAGGATTTCGACCTTCCTGTCCCGGCGAGCGGAGACACCACAACAGCAGGCGAGGAAGCCCAAGGGCGACTCCGCCGGATGATTAAGGAGTATCTACAAACAAAGTCATCTTGACGCACTAACCGCGAGCTTGAATTAAGGCGTCAAGGTGCTGGTTACGCCCCCCGTATTGTTGTCCCGTGTTTTCAGTAACGCGAGGGCAACATGGCAATTCGCAATCTCTTATCTGTCCGGCAATTCTCGGACAAACACCCCGCATGGTCGCAGTCCGCACTGCGAAACCTGATCTTTCAGGCGCAGCCGCGCCAATCAAGCAAGGGCGAAATCCCCGGTAACGGACTCGCGCCGGCAATCGTCCGCGTCGGCAGCAAAGTGCTGATCGACGAGGATCAATTCTTCGCCTGGGTCGACGCGCAGCAGGGTGCGGCATGAACGGCCCGCATCCGTTCGATTACCCTCCCGAGCGGCCGATCAAAGAGCCGATTAACGACATGCGCGAGGCCGCTGCGAACTTGCGCGCCATGGTTGGCGCGTGGGACGCCGAGAGATGGCCGACGCCCGGGCAAATGGCTACGGCGGACATCATGCTCGCGGGAATGCATCAGCTGATCGTCGAAATCCGCCAGCGGACCTGGGGGTGCGACGATGAGTCTGCATGAACGAAAACGCCCGGCTGGATTAGAGCCGGGCGTTAATCCGAGTGCAAAAGGGGGTTCGCTTTCGGATGGCGAAACGATAACACCGCCGCCAGCCGATCGCAAACCGCGCCGCCTGCCTTTCGGTTCCCCGCGCTGTGAGTGTCCGACCTGTCACCGGCTGTTTAGCACGCCCGGCAATGTCGACGCGCATCGCAAGGGCAGCTATCGCCCGAACACGCGGCATTGCGTCGATCCTGAAACCGTCGGCCTGGTGCCGCACGTTGTCGCCGGCGGGTTCGAGGTATGGGCGAGACCCGGCGATTCTGACCTTCGCATTCCGTCACCACGCCACGATCGCACCCGACCCTATGGGGTAGTACCGGCTCAGACAAACGCGCCTAAAAACGCTGATTCTGAGGCATCGGTATGAATTGCCCCTGCGGCGGCGCAACGCGACGCACTGAGCGCGAGCTGGTCACACTGACCGGTGCCCGCGAGTGGATGCCGACCGCTCAGCCGGAGCATTTACCGCTGCGCGTCGAGATCGACCGCTGCGAAGCGTGCGGACGCCAGCGCGTGGTGCTGCATCCGCATCATTCCTTGACCGAGCGGCGGGGCTGATATGAGTAACGGAAGTAGAAAGCGCACAAAGCGATTCGCGATGCTGCCTCAGTGCGTGCTCGAATCCGAAGCTGTGCGCACGCTCTACCACGCGGCCTTTCGTGTCCTGGTGCTGCTAGCGGCCGAATACAACGGCCACAACTGCGGCGCGCAAGGTATTACCGCCAAGCAGGCGTATGAGCACGGCATTTCCAGAAACGCCTTCTATGCCGCGCTGCAAGAATTGCAGGCGCGCGGCCTGATTCATATGACCTGCAAAGCAAGCCGAATCCCTCCCCGACCAGCGAAGTTCGAGCTTGCCTGGGTGGCGCGAGACGATACGGAATTTTCACAAAGCCGACGGCTGCCGACGCACGCATACAAACAATGGCGAGCCGCCAAGGAGGCATCGTGAAAATTATTTTCCGATGCCCTCTGAGAGGGACTAAGTGTACCTCTCAGAGGGACCAAGAAGCCGTCAACCCCTTCCTTAATCCCTCTCACAGGGACTGTGGACGGATTTACGCGGGTTCCTTAGTCCCTCTCATTGGGCCCCTCTTAGATATACGCCATAGGCGGTATGGATTCTGGGTGGTTTCGCCATGCTGACAAGACTGAAAGAACGGGCGGCGCGGCATGTTTTGCGCAAGGCAACACGCGAACTATGCAAACGCGGCCTGATTACCTGCACGCGGGGCAATCCTGGCGACGACGACGCGCAATACGCGCTGGCATGGTTGCCATTGGATCACCCGGAGCTATTTAGTGCCGACGTGCGAGCGAAGCACGCGGAAAACATGGCAAAACTCAAGCGAGGCGAATCATGAGTAAGAGCGGCAGGCCATCGGCACAAACACAATTGGCGCCGCACGAACCGCTGATCGTCGCGATCTGCATTCCAAGCGGCGATAGCTGGCAGGCCGACATGGCACTGAGCTTATACGGGTTAGTGACGTATGGAGCCGTATGGAATGGCCGAAGGGTCGGCGTAACGTTGCACAACACGCGGAGTTCCATACTCCCATATTCCCGCAACCGACTCGCTGCGACGGCGTTGTCAACCAAAGCAGATTATTTGCTATGGATTGATAGCGATATGAAATTTCCAGCAACCAGCCTGGAGAGACTGCTTGCATGGGACAAAGACATCGTGAGCATTGCCGCATCGACTCGCACAATGCCGCCGCGTTTAACCGCTGCACACAAGAAGGAACGGGGCTACGCGGCGATAAGCATTAAGCCTGGGTCTGCCGGTCTGGTATCCGTTGATGGCATTGGCTTCGGGATGGTGTTAGCGAAGCGCGCAGTCTTTGAGCAGCTACAGCAACCGTGGTTTGAGGGCTTCCACATTGGCGCTGATGGCATTGCATACGGCGAGGATTACACCTTTTGCCAAAAGGCGCGGCGCGCCGGATATGACATCTTTGTCGATCAAGGGCTATCCCATGACGTAGAGCATGTGGGCACCTGCGGCTTTGGCTTGCACGGCGTCGGTCTGAAAGTTTGCAGCGATGACGCGATCACTCAATGAAGGCGACAACGTGAGCAATTGGCAGATCCTGCACGTACTCGAACACGAGGGCAACGGGCACGATGCGCTGATAGCGGCGCGCGAAATTGTCGGAACGACTTTCACAACGGAGGCGGCATGAGAGGCATGGGGCGACGACAGACGCGGAAGATTCGGCGGCGGGTCGATGAACTGGTACGCCAGCAACGCAAGGCGGCATACCGTCGCGCCGGCGGCTTCACAAAACGCTTTCACGGCCAGCGGATCGAGCCGCTGCGCAATCATCGGAGGGCACACGATGAGTATTGAAATATCAGCCGCGGCCGCGCTCGAGGTGTCGGCGCTGCAACGGCGCGGCTATCGGGGCGTGGCGCTGCTATCCGATCCGCTAACGGGCCAGCTTGCACTGTTCCGCGCTCATGCGACCGGCTGCGACTGCTTGGCTGCCTGTCCGGTCCTGCAACCTGGCGCGCCGGCAGGTGTCACGGAATTGCCTGACCTGATGATCGAGCTCGACGCGACGCCGGCCGAGGCATTCAAGGCCGCGGCGGCGGAAATCAAACGACTGACCGGCCTACTGCTGAATTGAGGTTGCTACATGAGCAACGGCGGACGGGCCGAACCAATCGAAGACATCGCCGCGCGCAAGCTCGCGCGCGTACTGGGCTACGGGGAACCGTGGCGGGCGATGGAGCAAATAGCCGAGCCGGACGGCGACGAATATCAACGCGATCGGCTCCCTGTAAGGAGCATTGCCAATGAGCGTGAAATCAGCGGCATCGCGTGCATCCCGACCTGGCGACCGGATTACAACATCATGGCGGCGCTGTCATTCGCCAACCTGTCAGCCGCCGAGCAAGGCATCCTGCTGACCTATGCTGGCGCGTTTCGATACTGGCGCGACGTTCAGTCGGCCATGATCGAGCGCGGCCATAGCCGCATCGCGGCGGCGGACGGCATGAATCGGATTCTGTGGGCGCGGCCTGACGCGAGTATCGGTGAACGTGCACGCGAGCTGCACATCGCCAAGGCACGCTATGGCGCGCGAGTGGCCGCGGCGGAGCGGACTCTACGGCGCATGCTGCGCGAATCCGCGGCGCGATTCCTAGCGGCATTGAACGGGAACCAGTTACACCCGCGGATCGGTATACTGAGAGATAAGGAAACTGATTCACGCCGTCCCGTGAATATTCCCCGCCGCCGCCGTGTCGGCAAAAGCACGGCCACGATTTCATTACGCGGGAATCCCGCGAGTCGGATTGCGGTAAGCCTACGGCCCCGTAAGCCCGGCCAAGTCAGCGGTATCGTCCACGACGAGGCGCGCGACAAGCTAACGGTTAATTAACCCGGCTTGCGCGCGCCTTTTTTGCGTGCGCGGCCACTAACTGAAAGGTACAGAGATGAAAGTTCAAGACACTGAAATGCAGTTCAACGCCGCACAGCGTGAACTCGCGAAGCTCGGCATTACGCTGAACATCGGATTCGGCAGCGGCGGCACCAAGGCTGAAATGCTCGGCGAGCGCGCCAATCTGCGCCGTGGGATCAATGAGCTGTCGAATGCAGCGCGTGAAGCGATGGCGAAGAACGAGGCCGAGCGAGCGGACCAACTGACGGAAGCCGTCGAGGCCTGCGCCGCGATTATCAACCATATCAGCAACAAGCTGGATATGGACGAATGCGCACGCGAGATTTTCGAGGGCCACACGTCGAATAGCAATAACTCCATTCTCCGCGACCGCGCCGGCAATCGCATCGGCACGCTGTTGAGCAACGACGACCTGAAGGACACGGCGAAGATTGCGGCCAAGATCGGCGGCAAGGAATCCCGCGCCTTCGACAACTCCGACCTCAACGATGACAACTTCACGCTCGGCGACTTCTTCAAGGGTGTAGCCGGCATGAAGGCACCGGAGGGTGTACGGGCTGCGCTCGAGGAAGGCACCGACGCGGCCGGCGGTTACGCCGTTCCGACGATCCTGCTGCCGGGCATTCTGAATGCGCTGGTTCCGGCATCGTCCCTGCTGTCGGCGGGCGCGAACGTCGCTGTCCTGGACACCCAGGGCAAGAGCTTCAACATCGCCGCTGTGGATACGATCCCGACCGCGGCATGGCGAAGCGAGGCGGGCACCCTGGCGACTTCCGATCCGGCGTTCCGGTCGATCGAAGTCACGCCGCAGAGCCTGGCGTTCATCTTCAAGGTCAGCCGTGAGCTGATGCAGGATGCGCCGGGACTGGAAGGTGCCCTTCGCACGGCGATTGCTCAGGCGTTCGCCAAGGCGCTCGACCTGGCGGGCCTGCGCGGCAGCGGCACGGCACCGGAGATTCGCGGGCTGCTGAACACCACGGGTGTAAACAGTCTCGAACTCGGCACCGCGGACGGCGCCGTACTCGCCGACTTCACGCCGTTTATCAAGGCGCGCCGGCTGATTGCGGATGCGGATGCACCGCTGCCGACCGCTGCGATTATGAGCACGCGCGAAGATGAGAGCGTGGCACTGTTCGCTGATACCACGGGCCAACCGTTGCGCCGGCCGGAAGCACTGTCAAGCTGGAAGCTCCTGACGACTTCGCAGATCCCGACCGACCTGACCGTCGGCAGTAGCACGGATTGCTCCGAAATCTACGTCGGCGACTTCTCGAACTTCACGTTTTACATGCGCGAGAGCGTCAGTGTACAGCGGCTGAACGAGCGGTATGCGGATACGGGCGAGATTGGCTTTGCCTGCCACGTCCGTGCTGATGTTGCTCCGGCCTACGCCAAGGCATTCAGCGTTATCACTGGCGTGCGGGCAGCAGCGTAATGAGTTAGCCGCGGATAGGCGGGTATCGGGCGCGGCGATAGTGATGTTCCCGACCTGCAACAGTCAGCCGGGGGTGCTGTTCCATGCAAAACACCGGCAGCCGTGGCGTGTCTCCTGTCACGTGACACGGCAGAGGCGAGGCTGCCAAGGATGGCGGCCAGCTTCACCCCTACCCGGGGGACCAAATGTTGGGCGCCCGCCACCTTCAAGACCGCGCGGGCCCGCTTCATTTCACGAATTGGAGTTTTTGCTTTGAAAAAATCCGCACCTAAGCACCTGACACCGGAAGCGGCGGACTGGTGGCAACGGCTGACCAAGGAATACGATCTTGGCGACGATGCCGGCCGGCTGCTGCTGCAAACGGCGCTTGAGGCATTCGACCGGATGCGAAGCTGTCAGGCGGCAGTCAGACGCGACGGCGAGATGGTTAAGGATCGTTTTGAGCAACTCAAACCGCACCCGCTGCTGGC
>DASSOO010000245.1:0-7329 GCA_035700455.1 Gammaproteobacteria bacterium | reverse complement strand
CGCGATTACATTTCTCGCGAACCCGCGGTATCGCAAATTTCTGGCAACCACGCGTGCGGCTGCCGTGATTCTGCGTGCGAGCGATCTCGATGCCTGCCCGGTACCCGCGCTGGTGAGTGCCAATCCCTATGTGACCTACGCGCGGGTTGCGCAGCTGCTGGCGCCGGCACCGCCGGTTGAGCCGGGTGTGGACGCGCGCGCTGTGGTTGCCGACGAAGCCGCGGTCGATCGCGCCGCCCATGTGGGGCCGGGCGCGGTTGTCGAGGCCGGGGCAAATATCGGCGCCGGTGTCTACATCGGGCCGAACTGTGTCATCAAGGCGGGTGTCACGGTTGGTCCGCACACGCGGCTGACGGCGACCGTCACGCTGTGCGAGGGCGTGACGGTCGGCGCGCGCAACATCATTCATCCCGGTGTCGTCATCGGGGCCGACGGCTTCGGCATCGCCGACGACGGCGGCGAATGGGTCAAGGTGCCGCAGTTGGGCTCGGTGACGATAGGCGACGACTGCGAGATCGGCGCGAACACGACGATCGACCGCGGCGCAATCGAAAACACGGTTATTGAAGACGGCGTCAAGCTCGATAACCAGGTGCAGATCGGCCACAATGTCCGCATCGGCGCGCACTCGGCAATTGCGGGCTGCTGCGGCATCTCCGGCAGCGCTGTCATCGGCCGGCACTGTATCCTCGGCGGCCGCGTCGGCGTCGTCGGACACATCGAAATCGCGGATAATACCGTCGTCACCGGTGCCACCGTCGTCAGCCGTTCAATCACCGAGGCGGGCGTTTATTCCGGCAGCATGCCGATGGACACCGCTGCACAATGGCGCAAGAACAGCGTGCGCATTCGCCAGCTCGACGAGTTGGCGCGACGGCTGCAAACCGTGGAAAAGAAACTCAGAGATGCTGCAGCATCACCACCAAGGGAACACGATGACTGACAAAATCACAATGGACATACATAGCGTGCTGGAGCAGCTCCCGCACCGTTATCCGTTTCTGCTGGTGGACAAGGTCATCGATTGCACGCCTGGCGAGTCGCTGGTCGCGGTCAAGAACGTGACCATCAACGAGCCGTTCTTCCCGGGCCATTTCCCGCAGCGTCCGGTGATGCCTGGCGTGATGATCCTCGAAGCGATGGCGCAGGCAACCGGCCTGCTCGCATTCGCGACGTTTGGCCATCCGCCGCCGGAAAACGTGCTGTATTACCTCGTCGGTATCGACCGCGCGCGCTTCAAGAAGCCGGTCGAGCCGGGCGACCAGATGCTGCTCAAGGTGCGCCTGGTGCGGGCGATTCGCGGCGTGTGGCGCTTCGCAGGGCAGGCCGAGGTCGATGGGTGCGTTGCCGCAGAGGCTGAATTCATGTGCGCTTCCAAGGATTTTTCCGGTTGATTGACGAACGGGCGGTGATTGACCCCGGCGCGCGGCTCGGGGAGGGTGTCAGTGTCGGTCCGTTCAGCGTGATCGGTGCCGATGTGGAAATCGGCGCGGGTACTGTCATCGGTCCACACGTAGTCGTCAGCGGACCTACTCGCATCGGCGCGAACAATCGTGTTTACCAGTTCGCGTCGCTCGGCGAGGCTCCCCAGGACAAGAAATACGGCGGCGAGCCGACCCGGCTCGAAATCGGCGACGGCAACACGATCCGCGAGTACGTCACGATCAACCGGGGCACGGCGCAGGATCGCGGCGTGACAACAATCGGCGATGACAACTGGATCATGGCCTATGTGCACATCGCCCACGATTGCGTTATCGGCGACCACATCGTCATGTCGAACGCGTCGACGCTCGCCGGGCACGTGCAGATCGATTCTTACGCCATTCTCGGCGGCTTCAGCAAGGTGCACCAGTTCTGTCGCGTCGGCGCCTACAGTTTCTCCGGCATGGATTCCGGCCTTACGCGCGACTTGCCGCCATACGTGACCGCATCGGGTATGCCGGCCGAGCCGCACGGCATCAACAGCGAAGGGCTGCGGCGGCACCAGTTCGCCGCCGAGCAGATCCGCAACGTCAAGCGCGCCTACAAGTTGCTGTACCGTTCCGGCCTGCCGTTCGAGGCGGCGCGCGGCGAGATCGAGACGCTGGCCGCGAAGCAGCCTGAACTCGCGCCGCTGGCGGAATTTCTGCGGACGAGCGCGCGCGGCATTATTCGCTAGAAAATGACCTTTTACGCTTCGATCGCTTCGACATGCTGACGGTTGGCTTGGTCGCGGGCGAATCATCCGGCGACCTTCTCGGGGCGGGGCTTGTTGGAGCGTTGAGGGCGCGGCGCGCCGATATCCGCTGCATTGGCGTCGGCGGCCCGGCGATGGCGGGAGCCGGCGTTGAACTCATTGCGAGCTACGACCGCCTTGCCGTCACCGGCCTTGCGGAAGTACTCCGGCATCTGCCGGCGCTGCTGCGGTTTCGCCGGCGCCTGCGGCGCGAATTTTTGCGCCTGAGGCCCGATGTCTTCGTCGGCATCGACTCGCCGGACTTCAACCTCGGGCTTGAGACGCGGCTTCGCAGGCACGGCATCCGCACCGTGCACTACGTCAGTCCGTCGATCTGGGCCTGGCGTGCCGGACGCATCAGGACGGTCGAGCGCGCCGTCGATCGCGTGCTGACGCTGCTGCCGTTCGAAAAGCCGTTGTACGATAAGGCCGGCGTCGACGCCGTTTTCGTCGGGCACCCGTTGGTGGATGAGATCGGCTCAGTGCCGGAACTTGCCGAAGCGCGCCGCCGCCTGGGGCTGCCCGCGGAGCGCAAGCTGCTGGCGCTGATGCCCGGCAGCCGTCGCAACGAACTGGAGCGGCTCGCGCCGGTGTTCCTGGAGACCGCGAGCCGACTGGCCGCCCGTCACCCAAAGCTCGGCTTCGTCGCGCCGATGGCGGGGCAGGAGCTGGCCGCGCAGTTCGCGGCGCTGCGCGATAATCTGGCGCCGCGGCTGGATGTCAGCGTCTGTATCGGCCGCTCGCGCGAGGCGATGGCGGCGGCCGACGCGGTGTTGCTGGCTTCCGGCACCGCGGCGCTCGAAGCAATGCTGCTGAAGCGGCCGATGGCGGTGGCCTACAAACTGGCGCCCCTGTCTCGCGCAATCATCGGCGGCTTCAACCTGCTCAAGATCGAGCACGTTTCGCTGCCGAACCTGCTCGCGCGCCGCGAAGTTGTGCCGGAGTTTCTGCAGGAGCGGGCGCGTCCCGACCTGCTGGCGCCGGCGGTTGACGACTTGCTGTTCGACGCGGCAACGCGAGGGCGCCAGCTTTCGGCTTTCGATGCGCTCGCCGCCGAACTTGGTCGCAATGCCAGCGCACGCGCGGCCGAGGCAGTATTAGAGGTTACAGGTGATGGGTCATAGGTCATAGGTTATGGGTGAAAGACAAAAAGGCATGAGTTCTGCTCGCGCACCTATGACCCATGATCCATTACCGATAACCTATTGCCGATGAAACGCTGGGCGGAAATCGACGGCATGACTGCGGGCGTCGACGAAGTCGGCCGCGGTCCGCTCGCCGGGCCCGTGGTCGCGGCCGCCGTTGTTTTCGATCCCTCGGCGCCGCGCATCCGTGGTTTGCGCGACTCCAAACGGGTCCCGCCGGAGGAGCGCGAACTCCTTGCCGGGCGCATTCGCGCGCGGGCGCTGGCGTGGGCGGTCGGCGTAGCCGACGTCGACGAGATCGATCGCATCAATATTTTTCACGCATCGCTGCTGGCGATGTCGCGCGCGCTCGCCGCGTTGAGCCTGGTGCCGCGGCGTATCCTCGTCGACGGCCTGCACTGCCCGCCGTGCGGTATCCCGGGCGAGGCGATCGTCGGCGGCGACGACCGCGTCGCCTCGATCAGCGCCGCGTCGATTGTCGCCAAGGTGCATCGCGACGCGCTGATGGTTGCCTACGATCGCGACTTTCCCGGCTACGGGTTCGCGTCGCACAAGGGTTACACCACACCCGAACATCTGGCGGCGCTCGACCGCCACGGCGTCTGTCCGATCCACCGCCGCTCGTTTGCGCCGGTCCGGCGCTGCCTCGGCCTCGTGATCGACGCGACGACCGTCGAACCGGAACTGTTGTGACTTCTTTCGTCCATCTTCGCGTCCACACGGAATATTCGCTGGTCGACAGTGTCATCCGCGTTCCGGAATTGATGGACGCGGTCGCCGCGCTGCGCATGCCGGCGGTGGGTCTTGCGGATCAATCGACCCTGTTCGCGCTGGTCAAGTTTTACCGCCAGGCGGAAAAGCGCGGCATCAAGCCGGTAGTCGGCGCCGACGTCTGGGTACGGGCCGGCGAACCGCAGGACCCGCCGTACCGGCTGACGCTGTTTTGCCGCGATCAGCGCGGCTATCGGCAACTGTCGGAACTGGTGACGCGCAGTTTCCTCGAAGGGCAGCACCTCGGCATGCCGCTGATCGAGCGCGGCTGGCTTGATGATGGTCTCAGTGAGGGCTTGATCGCGCTGTCGGGCGCGCGCGAAGGGGACGTCGGCCGGCTGCTGCTTGCCGGGCATTCCGAAGCTGCGGCCGCGGCCGCCGAAAACTGGGCGCGGCTTTTCCCCGACGCCTATTACCTGGAATTGATCCGCACCGGCCGCGAAGGCGAGGAGGCGTACCTTGCCGCCGCGGTCGCGCTGGCCGCCGACAAGGGCCTGCCGGTAGTCGCCACGAACGACGTGCGCATGCTCGTGCGCGAAGATTTCGAGGCGCACGAGGCGCGTGTGTGCATCCACGACGGCCGTACGCTCGACGACCCGCGGCGCGTACGCCGCTACAGCGATCAGCAGTATCTCAAGTCCGCCGACGAAATGGCCGAGTTATTCGCGGACCTGCCGGCCGCACTCGAAAACAGCGTTGAAATCGCGCGCCGCTGCAACCTCGAACTCCGGCTCGGCAAGAACTTCCTGCCGGCATTTCCAATACCCGACGGCAGTGACGTCGAAACGCACCTGCGCCGCGAAGCCGAAGCCGGGCTTGAGGCGCGCCTTGCAAAGCTGCCGCCCGAGGTTGATCGCGAACAGTACCGCGAGCGACTCGAACGCGAGATCAAGGTCATCGTCGACATGGGCTTCCCAGGCTACTTCCTGATCGTCGCCGACTTTATCCGCTGGGCGCGAGGACACGACGTTCCGGTCGGGCCGGGCCGCGGTTCGGGCGCCGGTTCGGTCGTTGCCTGGGCGCTGACCATTACCGATCTCGATCCGCTGCAATACGATCTGCTGTTCGAGCGGTTTCTGAATCCGGAGCGCGTGTCGATGCCGGACTTCGACGTGGACTTCTGCATGGAAGGCCGCGATCGCGTCATCGACTACGTCGCCGAGCGCTACGGCCGCGAGCGCGTCGCGCAGATCATCACCTACGGCAGCATGGCGGCGCGGGCGGTCGTGCGCGACGTCGGCCGCGTGCTCGGCCATCCTTACGGCTATGTCGACCGCATTGCCAAGCTGATTCCGTTCGAGCTTGGCATGACGCTCGACAAGGCGCTGGCCGAAGACGCCGAGCTCGGCAAGTTGTACGCCGATGACGAGGAAGTGCGTACGCTGATCGACCTTGCGCGCGCACTCGAGGGGCTCGCGCGCAACGCCGGCAAACATGCCGGCGGTGTCGTGATCGCGCCGACGCCATTAACGGATTTCACTCCGCTTTACGCGGAGCAGGGCAGCGAGCACGCGGTGACGCAACTCGACAAGGACGACGTCGAAGCGGTTGGCCTCGTCAAGTTCGACTTTCTCGGTCTGCGTACACTGACGATCATCGACTGGGCGGTGAAGACGATCAACGAACGCCGAGCCCAGGCAGGCGAGGCGCCGCTCGACATCACCGCGCTGCCGCTCGATGACGCCGTCACCTACGAGCAGGTGTTCAAGAAAGCGCGGACGGTGGCGATTTTCCAGTTTGAATCGGCCGGCATGCAGCGCCTGCTCAAGGACGCGCGGCCCGACCGTTTCGAGGACATCATTGCGCTTGGCGCGCTGTACCGTCCGGGGCCGATGGACCTGATTCCGAGCTTCGTCGCACGCAAGCACGGCCGCGAGAAGGTCGAGTATCCCGACCCGCGCGTCGAGCCGATCCTGAAAGAGACCTACGGCATCATGGTCTACCAGGAACAGGTCATGCAGATGGCGCAGATCGTCGGCGGCTACACGCTCGGTGGTGCCGATCTCCTGCGCCGGGCGATGGGCAAGAAAAAACCGGAGGAAATGGTCAAGCACCGCGCGATCTTCCGCGAGGGCGCGGCGAAGAACGGCCTCTCGGCGGAGCAGGCCGAGCGGATTTTCGACCTGATGGAAAAGTTTGCCGGCTACGGCTTCAATAAATCACACGCCGCCGCGTACGCCCTGCTGTCGTATCAGACCGCCTGGTTGAAAGCGCACTACCCCGCGGAATTCATGGCCGCGGTGCTGTCGTCGGACATGGATCACACCGACAAGGTCGTGACGCTGATCGACGAAGTGCGCAGCATGAAGCTCGAAATCCTGCCGCCCGACGTCAATCGTTCCGCGTATGCGTTTACCGTCGCCGGTCCCCGCGCGGTGCGTTACGGACTCGGCGCGATCAAGGGCGTCGGCAAGTCCGCAATTGAGATGCTGATCGAGGAGCGCGCGCGCGGCGGCGATTTCCGCGACCTTGCGGAATTGTGCCGCCGCATCGATACGCAGCGCGCCAACCGGCGCACGCTCGAGGCGCTGATCCGCGCCGGCGCATTCGACGGTCTCGGCGCGCACCGCGCCGCGCTGATGAGCGCGCTCGGCCAGGCGCTGCAACTTGCCGAGCAGCACAAGAGCGCGCGCGCCGCGGGGCAAAACGACCTGTTTGGCCTCGGCGCCGCCGCGGCCGAACCGGAGGCCGCCGTCGAAACGGTCATCCCTGCCGACGTGCCCGAGTGGGACGACCTTGCGCGCCTGACCGCGGAGAAGGAAACGCTCGGGCTTTATCTCACCGGGCATCCGATTACCCGCTACGCGGCGGAACTGTCGCAGGTCGTGAGTGCGCCGATCGGCACGCTGATCGCAGCCGAGCCGGACGCCGATGCGGGCGGCCGCTATGGCGCGGGCCAGCGGACGGCGACGGTCGCCGGGCTCGTCACCGACATCCGCCGCCGCGGCGGGCGCTTTAACCTGACGCTCGACGATCGCAGCGGCCGCATCGAAGCGACGCTGTTTGAAGACGCTTACCAGCAATACCGCGCGCTGATCGTCAAGGACCGCGTGCTGATCTGTGAAGGCCGCCTTGGTTTCGACGAGTTCATCAACGGCTGGCGCATTACCGTGCGCGATCTTTATGGCATTGATGCAATGCGCGAAAAGCGGGTGCGCGTGCTGGTGGTCGACTGGAGGAGCAACCAATGCGCCG
>DASSOO010000244.1:0-5495 GCA_035700455.1 Gammaproteobacteria bacterium | reverse complement strand
CCACCACCCGAGCCGCTCGTTCAGGAATTTGCCGGTAAACTTCGGGAACCAGTGATAGATACCGCCAACGACGGCAAACACGTTGATGCCGATCAGCACGTAATGAAGGTGCGCGACGACGAAATAGGTATCGGTCAATTGCCAGTCGAGCGGCACCGCGGCGGTCATGAAGCCGGATACGCCGCCTACCACGAACAGCACGATTTCGGCGGCGAAGAATTTGAACGCGGTAGTGAATACAGGCCGGCCCGTCCAGATCGTCGCGACCCAGGAGAACACCGACACCGCGCTCGGAATGACGATGACGAAACTCGCGGCGCTGAAGAAGCCCATCGCCACCACCGGCAGCCCGGTCGCGAACATGTGATGCACCCAGACGCCGAAGCCGAGCACCATAGTCAATATCGTCGCGAGGATAACGGCGTGCTGGGCGACCAGCGGCCGGCGGCAGTAGACCGGCAGCGCCTGCGAGACAATGCTCATCGCCGGCAGCACGATCGCGTACACCCACGGGTGCCCGAAGATCCAGAATTCGTGCTGCCACAGTAACGGGTGGCCGCCCGTCGCGGGATTGAAGAAGTCGGTACCGAAGCGGCGGTCGAACCACAGCTCCAGGAAAACCAGCAGCACCGACGGTACGGCGAACAGCAACCCCATGTTGGCGGTAAGCGTTCCCCAGATCATGATCGGCACACGGCTGATCGACATGCCGGGCGCGCGGGCGCGAAACATCGTCGCGATGAAGACGACGGAACCGGCCGCGATGGAAATCCAGAAAAAGATGATGCCGAGCGCGTAGATGTCGACGCCCGGCCCCGGGTTATAGGCGCGCTCTGCCAGCGGCACGTAATTGAACCAGCCGACATCGGTCGCGTTGGCGGTGGGCAAACCGATGTAGAGAAAAATGCCCGACAGCAGGAAGACCCAGTAGGTGAACATGTTGACGCGCGGAAACGCCATGTCGCGCTGGCCGAGAATCAGCGGCCACAGGTAATTGCCGAACCCCGACAGCACCGGCATCGCGTACAGGAAAATCATCGTGATGCCGTGCATGCTGAACAACTGGTTGTAGAGATGCGCGCTGATAATGTGCTGATTCGGTTCGAACAGCTGTATCCGCATGATCAGCGCTTCCATGCCGCCGACCAGCAGGAAAATGAAAGACGTAACGAGGTAACGCCGGCCGATTTTCTTGTGATCGACCGTGGAGAAAAAACCGAGCAACCCGGGCTTGTCGCTCCACGTCTTTTCCAGCTTGTCGAGGTAATCCTCGTCCGGCGTGATGATTTCCGGCGTGCGGTAAAGCGGTATCTCTGCCATGCGACTTCCTTGTTCTTCGACCCCGGCTAGCGCAACGTTTTCAGGTAGTCGAGCAACGCCTGCAACTGCTGATTGCTGAGTTCTTCGGTCGGCATGTCGACGCCCGGCTTGAGCGCCTGCGCGTTTTCAACCCAGGCGGCCAGGTAGCCGACGGTATTCGGCAGCGTGCCGGCGGCGATCATGCGCCGGCTCATCAGGTGCGTCAGGTCGGGCCCCATCATGCCGTGATTGCCGGCCAGGCCACGGACCGTATGGCAGACGCTGCAGCGCGCCTCGAAAACCCGCGCGCCTTCGCGCGCCGCGGGTTTCAGCGGCGGCTTCGCGTCCGTCAGCTGGTGGTCCCACCACGCGTCGAATTTCGGCGGCGCTTCGGCGATGACGTGAAACGCCATGTGCGCATGCTGCAAGCCGCAAAACTCGGTGCATTGACCGCGGTAGTCGCCGGCCCGCGCGGCCTCGAACCAGGTAATGTTGGTCTGGCCCGGAATCGCGTCCATCTTGCCGAACAGCTTCGGCGCCCAGAACGAGTGAATGACGTCGCCGCCGATCAGCCGCACCCGTACCGGTTTGCCGACCGGCACGTGAATTTCGTTGGCGGTAACGAAGGTACGCATCGGCTTGCCGTACTCCTCGTACTTCACCTCCCACCACCACTGGTGGCCGGTCACATCGAGCGTGATCTTCGGGTTTACAGGCGGCGCGGCGACGGCAGCCATGATGAAGAACGTCCACACCGCGGAGCCGAACAGCAATACCGTCGACACGCTGACACCGATCACCACCCACGGCATGCCGTTGCGCCCGTGCATCAGTTTGGGCGCGCCCTGCGCGTCGCGCGGCCATTGCGAGCGCTTCCACCAGATGCCGATCAATACCGCGAGCGAGATAAAGACCACGACGAACACCGACAGGCCCAGCAATCCCCAGCCGAGATGCGCCACCGGGGTTGCCGCCGGTCCATTGGTGACGAGGTAGGTCATCGGCAGGTCCGCCCAGGCAACGCCGGGCGCGATGAGCAACGCGGCCGATAAGACGCGCCTCATCGTGCTCCGCCTGTGGCCGGCGGACTCTGCGGCGGCTTATTGTCCTTGGGAACTTGCGGTGGCCGCTTATGCGGCGGCATGTCTTGTTGCTTGGCGCCGGCCTTGGGCGGCCCGCTCAGTTTGGTTTTGACTTGGTATTCGGTGAGCGGGCGTTGCAGCGTCCTGATGTAACTGATCAGGCTCCAGATGGCCTGTGGCGGCAGTGTGCTGCCCCAGGCCGGCATTCCATTCGGTCGACCTTGCGTGATCGTGAGAAACAATGCGCCGTCCGAGCTGCCGTAAATCCATTCGTTGTCGGACAACGGCGGTCCCATGCCGCCACCGCCGCCGGGCGCGTGGCAGCCGTCGCAGTTCATCGCGGCGAACAGTTTCCGGCCTTCGACGACCGCCGCCGGGTCGTTGGCGTAAGGATTCTTGATGTTGGCGCCCATCGGACTGATGTGCAGACCGGATACCGGCACCCGGCTCAACTGACCCTGTCCGGCAGGAATGCCGGCGCCGTACTGCGCGCTCGGTGGATTGGAACTCCCGCCGGAACCGCCGGCCGCGGCAGCCAGTGGTGCGGTACACAGTGCGGCCGCGGCAATCAGAACCAAGCGCCTCATAAACTCATCCTCCGTGACGTGCGACTCAGCGACCGGCCACCTCCGCCGTCCCGCTCGCATTCGGCAGTGCCAGCAGCGGCACGTGATAGCGTGCGAGCAACGTGTGAATCGCGGCCTGCCTGGCGCGCAAAATCTTATTCAGTCGATTGCGCAGTGCCTGGTCGCCGGGGCGCACCGCCATCGAAATGGAAAACTGGAACGGCAGGATCGCGTGCGTGTGCGTCAGCGGCACGACCTTGAGCTTCACCGGCTGGCGTGTCGCGAAGTAGCCGGCCAGCGGCCCCCACGCAATCGCGACGTCTATCTTGCCGCTGGCGACATCTTCGATCAGCCGCGCCGGCGGATTGGGGCGCGAATAGTCCGCGTAAAGCTTGTATAACACCAGGTTCTTGACGATGCCTCGATGCGCCAGAACCGCACCGGGCGGAATATCCGCGATATCGTCGCCGACCGCCTGCACGCCGATCGACAGCTTGCGCAGCAGCGGATCGCGGAGCGACTTGATCTTGTACGGTGCGTCGGCGCGGTAGACGATCGCGTAGGTCGAGCGGTAGTACGGAATCGTCGTCAGTTCCTCGGTGCTCTGCGTCGGCAGTGCCATCACCACATCGCAGGCGCCGGCGTCTATCGTGTCGCGCAGAAAATCCTCGCGCTGCGGCCACCACGTGTACTCGACCTGCGTGTGCATCGCGCCGGCGATCATCTGCGCCAGCCGGTTCTCGAAGCCTTGGCCGGCGCGGTTCGAAAACGGCAGGTTGTTCGGGTCGGCGCACACCTTGAGCGGTTCGACCATCGGCGCCGGCGCCGCGCCGCGCGGCCCGGCGTGCGCCGCATGTGCGGTTATCGACAGCATGGCGATCAGAAACGCGAGCGCGAGCATTGCCGTCAACAGCGTGCGCCACTCGAATTTACCGCCGGCGCGCGTACGGCGCATTACCGGCATCATCGAACGCATCATCATTTGCCACCTCCCTGCTGTGGCTGCGAACCCGAGGCCATGTCCTTCGGGAGTGCGAAAACGTAAAGCGTGCCGCCCTTGGCGGTGTACTGCGGCAGATCCTGGGTCGCACCGACGAAACCGAGCGCGCCGTATTTGTCGCGCGGGTCGAGGTCGCCGGCGACTACCGCGCCCGACCAGCCGCCGACACCGGCGAGCACGGCGACGTATTCGCGCCCGTCGGGACCGCGGTACGCGATCGGCTGCCCGTCGATGCCGGAGCCGAGCCGCATCTTCCATAGCAACTTGCCGGTCTTTGCATCGACCGCCTTGAACCAGCGGTCCATCGTGCCGTAAAACGCGATCCCGCCGGCAGTCACCAGCGCACCGCTCCAGACGGGAAAGCGCTCATGAATCGACCATACCGGCTTGGCATGCACCGGGTCCCATGCGGTACACGCGCCGCGGTAGCCGCCGGGACCGGCTTTCATCGCCACCTTTGCGCCCACGTACGGCGTACCGGCGATGTAACTCGCATTGACGATCTGCTCGTCCTCACAAACATGGTTGTGCGGGATGTACAGCAGCCCGGTAATCGGCGAATACGCGGACGGCTGCCAGTCCTTGCCGCCGGTCGCGGCCGGGCAGATGTCGGTGACGACCTTGTCAAGGCGCTGTTTTTTTGCCGGGTTGTAAACCGGGGCGCCAGTCTTGAGGTTGACGCGCAGAATCGTGTTGTGCCCCGGGAAAAACGGCTTCGCGGAAATAATCTTGCCGGTGGTGCGGTCCTGCAGATACAGGAAGCCGTTGCGGTCCGGATGCGCCAGCACTTCGCGTTCCCTGCCGTCGAGCTTGACGTTGAACAACACGCTTTCGTTGACGCCGTCGTAGTCGTACTCGTCGTGCGGATTCCACTGCACCGCCCACTTCGCCATGCCGGTTTCCGGATTGCGCGCAAATAACGTGCAGGTCCAGAAGTTGGTGCCGGGCCGCTCGTCGGCATTCCACGGACCCGGATTTGCCGTGCCGTAATAAATGAGGTCGAGCTTCGGGTCGTAGGTGATCCAGCCCCAGACGGTGCCGCCGCCGATCATCCACGCGGACTTGGACGGCCAAGAGGTCGCGCCGAGATTTTTGCCGCGGTCCTCCGGGTATGGCGGGTGGAAGTCCTTGCCGATCAGTACGTCCTTGTCGGGCCCGGTGCTGTACGCCGTCCACTGGACTTTGCCGGTATCGGTGTCGAGCGACTTCAGCCAGCCACGCACGCCAAGCTCACCGCCGCTGTTGCCGACCAGCACGTGGTTCTTGACCACCAGCGGCGCCATCGTCATGGTCTCGCCCTTGTTGATGTCGCCGACCTTGGTATTCCAGATTTCTTTGCCGGTTTTTGCGTCGACGGCAATCGTGTGGTCGTCGAGCGTGTTCATGAAAATCTTGCCGTCCTCGTAGGCGACACCCCGATTGACGACGTCGCAGCAGGCGACGCCCTGCGAGGCGCGCTCCGGGTGCGGCTTGAAAATCCACTTGATCCCGCCGTCGTTGTTGAGGTCCAGCGCGTAAAGAATGTTCGGCCACGGCGTAATCACATAC
>DASSOO010000243.1:0-6111 GCA_035700455.1 Gammaproteobacteria bacterium | reverse complement strand
GCGCTTCCGTATAGCGCAGGTAGGGCTTGACGGCGCGAAAGCCGGGAAAGTCCTTCTTCGCTTCCTCGTCCGGCACCGACGGTGCGATGATCACGTCGTCGCCTTCCTGCCAGTCGACCGGCGTCGTCAGCTTGCGGTTGTCGGTCAATTGCAGCGAGTCGAGTACGCGCAGGATTTCGTCGACGCTGCGCCCGGCGCTCGGCGGGTAGGTCAGCTCCAGGCGCACTTTCTTCTGCGGGTCGATGATGAATACCGAGCGCACCGTGACCTTGGGGTCCGCTTGCGGATGGAACATGCCGTAGAGCTTCGCGACCTTGAGGTCCGGGTCGGCGAGGATCGGATAGTTGATCGCCGCGCCGCAGACGTCTTCGATATCGGCCGACCAGCGCCTGTGATCGTCGACGGTGTCTACCGATAACCCCAGAAGTCGCGTATTGCGCATATCGAACTCCGCCTTGCGGCGCGCGAACGAGCCGAGTTCGGTCGTGCACACGGGCGTGAAGTCTTTCGGGTGCGAGAAAAACACCACCCAATGGTCGCCGGCCCACTCGTGGAAACGAATCGTGCCTTCGGTGGAGTCGAGGGTAAAGTCAGGAGCGGTTTCGCCCAGTTGCAACGCCATTTCAGATCCTCCGTTGCGCGTGTAATGATTTCCAATGATCGCCGGCCCCATGCGCGGGCAGTGCCCTGCGGGGGCGCCGAAGCATCTAGCGTAGGTCGGACGCATATGCGCAGCCGTGACGCAGGCACGCCTTTGCAATCCGGCCTGCAGTGCCGGCGGTTGTCAGCGGGATTCATGCCAGGGGGCGGCCGCGGCGGCCGGGAAATGGCAATTGCGGCCATCGATATGTCTAGACGTTAAGGGGGCATCCAGGACGCTGGCGCCGGCTGCCGCGAGCGCGTAATTCTGAGGCGTGTCAGGCGCGCGAAAACAACGAGGTCAGGGCAACGCGTAAGTTCACGCTCTGGATGTGGTGGCGCCCTCGGCCTTCCTTTGCCGTTCCGACCGGTCGTTTACAGGACTGCGCAGATGAACTTGACGCAACTTCGCTACCCGGCAGCTGTCACCGACTCCGGACTTAATATCACCGCAGCGGCACAGCGGGGGCCAGTTGAGCTGGCGGGCCATCCGGCGTCTGCAAATGCACAAAGCTACCTTCGCCCCATTCAGCCGGCGCGACCGCAAGCAAAAGTACGCCGTCGCCGTCGCGCGCACTTTGCAGAATCATGCCGCCACCTTCGCCGTTATCCGAATACACGGCCGTCCCGGGCGCGGCGACGCCGGCAGCGCGCAGCATCCGCAACTTCCGCTTGACCTGGCCGCGATAGTGCACGCGTGCAATCACCTCCTGTCCCGGGTAGCAGCCTTTGCGGTAGTTGATCGCGCCGAGTTCGTCGAGGCCAAGCATCTGCGGGATGAACTCGCCGCTGGTGGCGCGTGTGAGTCGCGGCAACCCGGCGAGCGTGTCGAGGCGGAGCCATTCGTTCGCATCGGCCCGGCTGCAGCGCGCTTCGATCCGGGCAAGCTTGTCGGCGGCGCCGAAGAGCTCATGACGGATGCCGGTACGACTGCGAACGCGGATTGCAACAAGCCCTTCGGCTGCGCTTGCAGCATCTATGGCCGATGGCGGCGCGACACCGGCACTCTCAAGCAGCGTTTCGGCGGCCGCCCCGGCTATGCCGGCGTGCGCGAGCGGCACTGCCGCGATTTCGACACGCGAACGCAGAATGTATTTGCCGAGATGCAAGGCGATCGGGTCGGCAAGTTCGACCGGCAGCGAAACGTGCAGCGCATCGTCGAATTCGAACAGCCGCAGCAGTGCCAGTGTCCTTCCCTGCGCGGTGTTGAGCGAGGTCAATTGGCTTTGCGCCGCCGTGACCTGCGTCACATCGTTGCTCAACTGCGATTGCAGAAACGCGCGCGCATCCGCACCGTCGACGCGCAGCACGGCGTTACCCTGCAACGGGCAGTAAATGGCTTCACGCAGCGCTGTTTCGACCATCGCGGACGGAGGGATCGTGTCGGCCGGGTTGCGAACTATGGTAACATTCTCGCGGCTGAAGGCCGTCTACGCGGCCGCCGTCTTAAATCATCTCGAGTCAACCATAGAGCCCAGGGCGCCCATGGCGGATCCGACCAACTACGCGACCGCAGACCAGGCCGCGCCCGACGCACAGGCGCCGCGGCCGGAGGACATACCCGCGGCCGTGCCGCCGCCGGAACACGGCGGCCCAAAGGGACCGGAGCCGACCCGCTACGGCGACTGGGAGAAAAAGGGACGGTGCATTGATTTCTAGCTATCGTTTTCCGCGTCGCGAGGTGTGACATGAACGCCATCGACAGGCCGCGTTCGCCCGATCTGCAAGTCTGGAAGTGGCACCTGACGATGGTGCTGTCGATTACGCATCGTGCTTCCGGCATGCTGCTCGCCGCCGGTTCCGGGGCGCTGGCTTTCTGGCTGATCTGCGCCGCGCTTGGGCCCGACCAATACGCGATCGCCCAGGCTTTCTTTCGTTCGCCAGTCGGCGTCGCACTGCTGATGCTTTGGTCGTGGTCGTTGTTCTTCCATCTGTGTAACGGCGTGCGCCATCTGTTCTGGGATGCGGTCAAAGGCTACGAATTGCCAACCGCATTCGCATCGGCGTGGGCGGTGCTGGTCGTGTCGTCGGCGTTGACGATCATTTCCTGGGCCTTCGGTTTTCTCGTCGTCGGAGGTGCGTCATGAACTACCGTGCGCCATTACGTACCGTGCGCCATTACGGCGCCGCCGAACACGGCACCGGTCACTGGATTGCGCAGCGCGTGAGTGCCGTCGCGCTGATTCCGCTGACTTTGTGGTTCACCGCCGCGCTGCTGTACACCGTGTTTACCGCCAATTACACCGGCGCCATCGCCTGGATCGGCAGGCCGTGGAATACGCTTGCGCTGGTGCTGCTCGTCGGCGCGGTGTTTTATCACTCGCAGCTCGGCTGGCAGGTCATCGTCGAAGATTACGTGCAGGGCTTCTGGGCCAAGACAGCGATCATCATGGCGATCAAGCTCGTGAGCCTGCTGGTTGCGGCCGCCGCCATTCTGGCCGTGCTACGCGTTGCATTCGGAGGCTGAGGCATGGCGAACGCTTATGAGCTGGTCGAACATCGTTACGACGTCGTCGTGGTCGGCGCCGGTGGCGCGGGTCTGCGTGCCGCACTGGGACTGGCCGAGCGCGGCCTCAAGACCGCCTGCGTAACCAAGGTTTTTCCGACCCGCAGTCACACGGTCGCCGCGCAGGGCGGTATTGCCGCCTCTCTCGGCAACATGGGCGAGGACCACTGGTCGTGGCACATGTACGATACCGTCAAGGGCGGCGATTACCTGTCGGACCAGGACGCGGTCGAATACCTGTGCCGCGAGGCGCCGGCATCGGTCATCGAGCTGGAACACTGGGGCGTTCCATTTTCCCGTACCGAAGCGGGCCGCATCTATCAGCGCCCGTTCGGCGGCATGACGACGAACTTCGGCGAAGGCATCGCACAGCGCACCTGCGCGGCGGCGGATCGCACCGGTCATGCAATGCTGCATGCGATGTATCAGCAAAGCCTCAAGCACAACGTCGAGTTCTTTATCGAATACTTCGCGCTCGACCTCATCATGGACGACGGTGCTTGCAGGGGCGTGATCGCGTGGGACCTGACCACCGGAACACTGCACCGCTTCCAGGCACACATGGTCATTCTCGCGACCGGCGGTTACGGGCGCGCGTACTTCTCGTGCACCTCCGCGCACACCTGCACCGGAGACGGCAACGCGATGGCGTTGCGCGCGGGCATTCCATTGCAGGATATGGAGTTCGTGCAATTCCACCCGACCGGCATTTACGGCGCCGGCTGCCTGATTACCGAAGGGGCGCGCGGCGAGGGCGGCTACCTGACCAATTCGGAAGGCGAGCGATTCATGGAGCGCTACGCGCCGAACGCGAAGGATCTCGCCTCGCGCGACGTCGTCAGCCGTGCCGAGACGATGGAAATCCGCGAAGGCCGAGGCGTCGGCGAGCACAAGGATCACATCTTCCTGCATCTCGAACATCTTGGTCCGGAGGTGCTGCACGAACGCCTGCCGGGCATTTCGGAAACCGCGCGTATTTTTGCCGGCGTCGACGTCACGCGCGAACCGATTCCGGTGCTGCCGACAGTGCACTACAACATGGGCGGCATTCCAACCAATCGTCACGGCGAAGTTGTAACGCTTAAGAACGGCGACCCGGACACCGTCGTCCCGGGCCTGATGGCGGTCGGCGAGGCCGCCTGCGTGTCGGTGCACGGCGGCAACCGGCTCGGTTCGAACTCGCTGCTCGACCTGGTCGTCTTCGGCCGCGCCGCCGCCTACCGTTGTGCCGAGATCGTCAAGCCAAACTCGGCGCACCGCCCGCTGCCGAAGGGCTCCGCGGACAAGACGCTGGATCGTTTCGACCGCGTCCGCAACGCGAACGGTTCGCAGCCGACCGCGGAAATCCGACTTGCGATGCAAAGAGTCATGCAGGCGGACGTGGCTGTGTTTCGTACCGAGGAGACACTCGAAGAAGGCCGCAAGCGCTTGCGCAAGGTGTTCGAGTCCTACGCCGACGTGCATGTTTCGGACCGCTCGCTGATCTGGAACAGCGATCTCGCCGAGACGTTCGAACTCGAAAACCTGCTGGCCAACGCGACCGTCACCGTCAACTCGGCGATCAACCGCAAGGAGAGTCGCGGCGCGCACGCACGCGAAGATTATCCGGAACGCGACGACGCCAATTGGATGAAGCACACGATCGCCTGGATGAGCGATGCAGGCGACGTGACCATCGATTACCGGCCGGTCCACAATTACACGATGTCCGAGGACATCAAGCCGTTTCCGCCGAAGAAGCGGGTGTATTAAGAAGATAGGGGCTGGGGGCTGGGGACCAGGGGCTGGGGAAAGAGCCGAGTCGCTCACTTTCCCCAGGCCAAATCCCCGATCCCCAGCCCCGTTTCCCTCGCCCGAAGGGAGAGGGAGTCAATTCAGACGAGGATTTTGAGATGGCACAGTTAAGGCTGCCGAGGAATTCGAAGATCGGGAAGGGCAAGACGTACAAGGCGCCGGAGGGCGCGAAGAACGTCAGGCGCTTCAAGGTTTATCGGTACGATCCGGATTCCGGTGAAAATCCACGTACCGACACTTACGAAGTGGATCTCGACAAGTGCGGGCCGATGGTGCTCGACGCGCTGCTCAAGATCAAGAACGAGACCGACGCGACGCTGACGCTGCGCCGTTCGTGCCGCGAGGGGGTTTGCGGCTCCTGCGCGATGAATATCGACGGGCGCAACACGCTTGCCTGCACCAAGGCCATCGACGAGATCAAAGGCGAAGTCAACGTCTACCCGTTGCCGCACATGCCGGTCGTCAAGGACCTGGTGCCCGACATGACGAACTTCTACGCGCAGTACGCGTCGATCCAGCCGTGGATCAAGGCGCAAACGCCGGCGCCGGCGGACAGCGAGCGGTTGCAGTCGCCGGAAGACCGCGACAAGCTCAACGGCTATTACGAGTGCATTCTGTGCGCCTGTTGCTCGACTTCGTGCCCGAGCTACTGGTGGAATCCGGAGCGCTACCTCGGCCCGGCGGTGCTGCTGCAGGCCTGGCGCTGGATTACCGACACCCGCGATGAAGCGGCCGGCGAGCGCCTCGATTTTCTCGAAGACCCGTTCCGCCTGTACCGCTGCCATACGATCATGAACTGCACCAACGTTTGTCCGAAGGGCCTGAACCCGGCCAAGGCGATTGGTGAAATCAAGAAGGCTCTGGTCGAACGCCGCAGTTGAGCGTTAATCGCGAGTTACGCTGGCGCTGCCGCCGCGGCATGAAGGAGCTGGACCTGCTGCTCTGCCGCTACCTCGATCGCGACTACACGGCGGCCTCCGCCGCCGAGCAGGCGGCGTTCGCCGCGCTGCTAAATTACCCCGATCCTGAATTGCTCGCGCTGTTGTTGGGGCAGGCGAGCCCTGCCGACCAACCGACCGCCGATGTCCTCGAACGCATCCGCGCCCCGGATTGACATCGAACTGGCGCCGCAACAAGCGGTGCTCGTATTTGTCCTCGGCGTGCACGCCGTA
>DASSOO010000242.1:0-6129 GCA_035700455.1 Gammaproteobacteria bacterium | reverse complement strand
GCACCGGCATCACCGCTCTGCTCGCCGACCTTGGTCGCGCCGGCATCCGCTTCAGCGATCTCGATACCAGCCAGAGCACGCTCGAGGAAATCTTCGTCAGTCTGATTGGAGAACAGCAATGAACGCGCGTGCGGTGTGGGTAATCTACTGGTCGGAAATGGATCGCATGAAGCGCACCGTCGTGCAGAGCATCGTCTCGCCGGTGATTTCGACGACACTCTATTTCGTCGTGTTCGGCGCCGCGATCGGCTCGCGCATCACGCACATGGGAGGCATCAGCTATGGCTCGTTCATCGTTCCCGGCCTGATCATGCTGTCACTGCTGACCGCCAGCGTATCGAACGCATCGTTCGGCATTTACTTTCCGAAGTTCACCGGCACGATCTACGAACTGCTGTCGGCGCCGATCTCATCCTTTGAAGCGGTACTGAGTTACGTCGGTGCCGCCGCGACCAAGTCGATTATCCTCGGCTTGATCATTCTCGCGACTTCGGCCCTTTTCGTGCCGCTGCGAATTCTGCATCCCGGCTGGATGCTGCTGTTTCTTGTGCTGACCTCGCTTACGTTCAGCCTGCTCGGCTTCATCATCGGCATCTGGGCCGACAACTTCGAAAAGCTCTCGGTCGTGCCGATGTTGATCATCACGCCGCTGACCTTCCTCGGCGGCAGCTTCTATTCGATCGACATGCTGCCGCCGCTGTGGCAGAAAGTCTCCCTGGTCAACCCGGTTGTATATCTCGTCAGCGGCTTTCGCTGGAGCTTCTACGGCTCCGGCGACGTCAGCCTCGCCGCGAGCCTCGGCATGACGCTGTTTTTCCTGCTCGTCTGCATGACGATTGTTTACTGGATATTTCGGACGGGGTATCGGTTGAAGCCGTGATTGCACGGTGGCTCGACTGCCACGGATGGCGGAATCTTCTTTTGTTGCCGGCCGAAAATTGCTCGTGCAATTTCGGCACTTCCGCCATCCTTGGTGGTCGCCTGCGGCGACGGGCTGATTGGGTGCCGGTCTCGGCCGGCGGCCGAGGTACTTTCGTTTCGGCGAAAGTACCCAAAGCCATTGCGCCAGATTCGCTCGGTCCCGGCACGTCCCTGTGCCGGGACTACCCGAAACGTGCACTACCAAAAGCAGGCCGGGCGAGAACTCGGCTCATCCCTGAGCCTCAAACAACTCGCCCTTTCCCCTGCTTTTGGCAGCACACGTTTCGGCTCGCTCGACAGGGCCGAAAAATGCTCCTGCCATTTCGGCGCTTCCGCCATCCATGGCGGTCGCGCGGGAAAAGAAGCCGCCCATCGTGGTCGGCTGAGAGAAGATGGATTCCCGCTTTGCTGAAAAATGCTCCTGCATTTTCGGCACTTCCGCCATCCTTGGCGGTCGCGCAGGAATGACAAGAAAAAGATCGCGGCTGAAGCCGCTCCTGCATCTCTTGATTCTTCGCCGGCCACGAAGGCCGGCTCTTGGGGCGCCCGTGGAGTGAGCCGAATCGGAGGGCTGGAAATCGGGAGCAAGGGCGAGTTGTTTGAGGCTCAGGGATGAGCCGAGTTCTCGCCCGGCCCATTTTCAGGCTCCTCAAATTCGGGCAGTCTCAGCACAGGGAGGTGCTGAGACCGAACGGTGTCGGGCGCTGGTTTCTTTGGGTACTTTCTTTCCAAAGAAAGTACCTCGGCCGCCGGGACGATGCCCCGGCTAGTTGATCAGCCCGCGCGCAGCGCGATCCAAAAAGATAAAAGGGCGACACTACAACAAATGTGCCTGATCGCGCAGCGCGAAGCCGCTCGGGATAGTGTCCAACCCTCGCGCCAACATCATCACCTTGAACCGCTCGCCCATTTCTTCCGGCGACGTCAGCAGTTTGATTTGCCGCGTGAGTTCGAGGTGCGCGCGCGTTTCCGCCGGATCGGATTCGCGCATGATGGCTTCGAGTCCGCCGCCGAGCAGGAAATAGGCCTGCGAAGTGTAGCCGGCAAGTTCGAGGCCGGCCGCGACGCCCGCCTCGGCAACCGCCGTGAAGTCGACGTGTGCGGTGATGTCCTGGAGGCCGGGGTACAGGAATGGATCGGCGTGCGCGCGGTGCCGGTAATGACACATCAGCGTGCCGGTGTCGCGCTCGGGCAAGTAGAACGTATGCTGCGGCATGCCGTAGTCGACGAACAGCAACGCACCGCGCGTGATGCAATCGCCAAGTCCGTGCACGAAGGCGGCGAGGTTGAGATTTATTTCGGATTGATAACCTGGCGCGAACGGCGCGTCGCGCGCAGCTTCGAGCCGACTCACCGCATCGGCTAACGCCGCGCGCGGCGGCATCAGACGCCACGCAAACGCGTCGCCTTCGACAGCGACACCCATCTCGCGCACGCCGTCGGCCGTCGCTTCGAAGCGCGCAACCGGCAACGCGTCGAGCACTTCGTTGGCGACGATGACGCCGGCGAACGCTCGCGGCAGCCGGTCCAGCCATTCGACGCGTGCAAACGCCTCAGCCGGCAGCGACTCTTTCAGCCGTTCGCGCTGGCGCGCCTGCAAGTCCGGACTCGGCTCCAGGATCAGATAGCGCGGCGGCGCGCGATCGAGGCGCGCGAATTCGTTGAGGATGCCCGCGGCGAGCGTGCCCGACCCGGCGCCCAGCTCGAGGAGCGTGTCGCCGCCGGCGGCATCGAGAATTTCCGCGCATTGACGTGCGATGACGCGCCCGAAGACCGGCGCGGCTTCCGGCGCCGTAATAAAGTCGCCGGCCGCCCCGAATTTTTGCGCGCCGGCGCTGTAATAGCCGAGCCCCGGCGCGTACAGCGCGAGTTCCATGTAACGTTCGAACGGGATCGCGCCGCCGGCCTTCGCGATTTCGGCGGCGATGTGCGCGCACAGCGCTTCGCTGTGCCGGCGTGCGTCGGCATCCGGCACGGGCAGATCGGCGATGTGCTGGCGAATCCTCACCGAATGGCAGCGACCGGCAATTCGACCGGCACCAGCGGCGGCTCGCCATCCCGGTAGCGCTGCCAATGCTCGGCGAACGTGAGTCCCGTGGACGGATGGCGGCGGTCGCCCGCCAGCTCCGCGAGCGGCCGCAGCACGAAAGCGTAGTCGAGAATTTCGCGGCGCGGCAACTTGAGGCCGGGCTCGTCGATCACGGCGTCGCCATACAGCAACAGATCGAGATCGAGCGTGCGCGAGGCAAAGCGCGGTGCGGTGCGGTCGCGCCCGCAGGCAGTTTCGACTTCGTCCAGTACGCGATCGAGCGCGTGGACTTCGAGATCGGTGTCGAACGCGACGACGAGGTTGTAGAAATCGTCGCCGGCGAAACCGACCGCACGCGAACGGTACACCGGCGACAACCGCAACGGCCCCACGCGTGCGGTGAGTTCCGCGAGCCCGCGCGGAATGTGGCGTGCCGGCTTGACGTTGCCGCCGACACCGACGAAAACCTCAGGCACGGGTACCGCGCTCGATGATGACGCCGACGCTCTTGCTGCCGCGCACGGCGCCGGGTTTGCTGAGTGTGAGCTTGAGCCACGGCACCGGGAATTCCGCGAGCACCAGTTCCGCGATACGCTCGGCCAGTGTCTCGACCAGTTCGAAACTTTGCGCCTCGACGTAGGCGATGACGCGCTTCGCGACCGCCTTGTAGTCGAGCGCGTCGTCGATCTTGTCGCTCGCCGCGGCCTTGCCGACATCGGCCGCCATGTCGAGATCGATGCTGACGGTCTGGCGCACCTTGCGTTCCCAGTCGTAAATGCCGACGACGGTTTCGATGCGCAAGTCACGAATAAAAACGATATCCATCAAAAAGCCCCTTTCTTAACCTTGACTGACAGCAGAAGCGCCCGGCGGTTGCAACTCGTCGAGCGGCCAGCGCGCTGTGACGCGCACACGGCTGTCCGGCTGGCGCTCGCCGGCCGAAAGCCGCGCCCAGCCCGCGTAAGCGATCATCGCGCCGTTGTCGGTGCAGAACTGCAGGCGCGGAAACGATGCGCGGCCGCCACGATCGGCGAGGAGTTCCGTGAGCCGCGCGCGCAGGCGCTTGTTGGCACCGACACCGCCGGCGACGATTAATTGATCCAGACCCGTTTGCTCCAATGCGCGCTCGCATTTGAGCGTCAGCGTGTCGACGGCTGCATCCTCGAACGCGCGCGCAAGATCGGCGCGTGTCGCATCGCTCAGCTCGCCGGCCTCGCGCAGTTTCCGGATTTCGATCACCACCGCGGTCTTCAAACCGCTGAAGCTGAAATCGAGGCCCGGCCGGTCGGTCATCGGCCGCGGAAACCTGAAGCGGCCGGGATCGCCCTGCTCTGCCAGCGCCGCCAGCGCCGGGCCGCCCGGATACGGCAAGTCGAGCATTTTGGCCGTCTTGTCGAACGCCTCGCCGACGGCGTCGTCGAGCGACTCGCCGAGCACATGGTATTCGCCGAGTCCGGCGACTTCGACCAGCAAGGTATGGCCGCCCGACACCAGCAGCGCGAGAAACGGAAACTGCGGCGGTTCCGCTTCCAGCATCGGCGCGAGCAGGTGGCCTTCCATGTGATGCACCGCGAGCGCCGGCACGTCCCATGCGTACGCGAGCGCGCGCGCCAGGCAGGCGCCGACCAGCAACGCGCCGGCCAGCCCCGGTCCGGCCGTGTAGGCCACGCCGTCGATGTCGCCCGGGCCGCTGCCGGATTCCTCCAGCGCGCGGCGAATCAGCGGCGCGAGCTTGCGGATGTGATCGCGCGACGCCAGCTCCGGCACCACGCCGCCATACTCCGCGTGCAGCTTCACCTGGCTGTAAAGCGCGTGCGCGAGCAAGCCGCGCTCGCCGTCGTAAACGGCCGCGGCGGTTTCGTCGCAGGAGGTTTCGATTCCTAAAATCCGCAAGACTCGCTTCGCTCGTCGGGTCAGTGGTTAGTGGTTAGTGGTGAGAGCCGGGGCGTGATGATCCTCGCTTGATCTTGCACGCTTCCATCTCCACTCTTAACCACTGACCGCGGACCACTTACCCCGTACCGCCGGCCCGACGGGCCGGTCCGGCTTTGCAATTCTACACGCCCCCGTTTAGAATTCCCGCTCTTTAGCTACCCGAAGCAAGGGGTATTCGATGCCGAGCGTTCGCGTCAAGGAACATGAACATTTCGATGCCGCACTGCGGCGCTTCAAGCGCGCCTGTGAAAAAGCTGGCGTGCTGACCGAAGTCCGCCGCCGCGAGTTTTACGAAAAGCCGACCCAGGAGCGCAAGCGCAAGCAGGCCGCCGCGGTCAAGCGCCACCTGAAGAAGCTGGCACGCGAACAGGCCAGACGTACCCGCCTTTATTGAAAGCCGTTCCAAAAATGCATCTGACGCGCCCATACTGCGTTACAAGCCTTCCTCCGGTGCTCATTTATTTCCACATAAACTCCGCCCCTCGAAAGGCTTGCGCCTTGTCTGGCCACGTCAGCTGCCATTTTTAGCACGACTTTACGGTTCATTAAATGTCCATCAAGGACACCCTCACCGCCGACATGAAAGCCGCCCTCAAGGCGGGCGACAAGGATGCGCTCGGCACCGTGCGGATGGCGCTCGCCGCCGTCAAGCAGCGCGAGATCGACGACCGGAAGACGCTCAGCGATGCTGAAACCATCGCCGTGCTCGACAAGATGGTGAAACAGCGGCGCGAGTCGATCGAGCAGTACCAGAGCGCTGGCCGTAGCGAACTGGCCGAGCGCGAACAGCGCGAAATCAACGTCATCTCCCGCTACCTGCCGCAGCCGCTGACCGATGCCGAGATCGACTCGGCGATCGACACGGCCATCGCCGCCACCGGCGCCACCTCGATGAAAGACATGGGCAAGGTCATGGCCGCGCTCAAGGACCCGCTGGCCGGCCGCGCCGATATGGCGGCAGTGAGCGGCAAGGTGAAGAGCCGGCTGTCGCATTAAGCTGCCCGGCTTGGGCTATGCTTTGTTGATGGTGAGACGGTTGTTGCTCGGGACTGGGGGCTGGGGACTGGGGGCTGGGGAAGAACCCCGCTCCAGCCAGCACACCTTTCTGAAACCAGGCAGCGCCACCGTCGGCTGCGATTTTCAGACAGCGAAGTCGCCGCAGGAGGCATTCGTTGAAACTGTCCGCCATTGTGACGGCGTCGACTGGATTGCATTGACGCGCCTTGCCCTTCCCCCAGCCCCCA
>DASSOO010000241.1:0-7442 GCA_035700455.1 Gammaproteobacteria bacterium | reverse complement strand
CCGGGCACTGGATCGACGATTTCTATTGGTGGCTGCAGGCGGAGGGCTTTACCCGCAAATCGTAAAGCGCCGGCGGCAATGCAGCGCCGGTACTTGCGGGTTTGACTGACGCCCGGCGATCACGTAGCGTGCGCGCCTTCTCATTATCCGCAGCGCGAATGTCCGTCAGCGACGAAAACTTCATCGCAATCCGCGGCGTCGTCGCCGTACCGCGCGTGCACGCGGCTGCCGCCTGGCTTCGCGCGCATCCGCTGGCGATCCTGGTGGCCGTGCTCGGCGTGATCTATACGTTTGCGCTGTTCAATCACGCACCGGTGCCATCGATGGAGCCGCGCTTCGCCGAGGCGATTCGCGAGATGGCGGCGCGCGGCCAGTACCTCATCCCGATCAAGAACGGCGTGCCGTACATCGAGTACCCGCCGCTGTTTTTCTGGCTTGGGCTGGCAGGGTATGTCGCCGGCTTGCCGCTCACGGCGGCGATCCGGCTGCCGGGCTACATTGCGTTGCTGCTGTGGGTCGTCGCGCTGGCGCGCCTGCAGCGCCGGCTATTCCCGGACTGGCCGCGGCTTTTGCTGGCGCTGCCGGCCGCGGCGCTGCCCGGCATCCTCTACAACTTTTTCACCGCGCAGTCGGACAGCGTGCTGATTCTCGGCGTGCTGGTCGCGTTCACCGGCTACGCCGCGCGCGAGCGGCACGGTTTCAACTGGGAGCTGTGGCTGGGTGTGACGCTGGCGACGCTGGCGAAAGGGCCGGTAGGTCTCGCGATCACGCTTCCGGTGATCGGCATCGATATCGTGATCGACTGCTTGGCGAACGCCTCGACAACGTCCGGCCGGTGGCGGCTGTTCAGGCAGCGCTTCGCGGCGGTGACGCCGTGGCGCGGCATCGCGCTGGTGATCGCGATCAACGCGCCGTGGTACGTCGCCGCAGGATTTGCCATCAACTGGGAGTTCGTGCGCGCGGTGCTCGTGTATCAGAACTTCACGCGCTTTCTCGTCGGCTTCGACCACGCGCAACCGTGGTGGTACTACGCGCAGACGATCTGGTACGACCTGTTTCCGCTCGCGTTTCTGTTGCCGTTCGGTATCTGGTGCGCCGCGAAGCGCATCGGCCGTTTCGAGTGGCGCATGCCGCTGGTCTGGGCGCTGTGGACGCTGCTGTTTTTTTCGCTGTCGCAATCGAAGCAGGGCAAGTACATTCTGCCGGCGGCACCGGCCATCGCGCTGCTGGCGCTCGCCGCACCCGCGCAGCTTTTATCGATCGATGCGGTCGCGCGCATACGGCAATGGCTCGCACGCTGGGCAGTCTTTCTGATCGGCGTGTTCGCGGTACTGGTTATCGGCGTGTTGCCGCTCGACGGCGCCCGGTTACTCGACCAGCCGGGCTACGCGAAGCTCAAGGCGGCGATGGCCGCGCGACCGGGGGCGCTGGTGACGTACCTGTGGCCGCGCGCCAACATGCTCTACGAGTTCGGTGCCCCGTTGGCTTACGCGCCGTCCGCGCGCGCGCTGTATGAGGATCTTCGCACCGGCAGGATCGAGCCCGGCGATTACCTGCTCGTCAACGCGGAGTACCTGCCGGGTGGCGACGCCTACGACACGGACCAGCGGCTTGAGCCGGTACCGGCGCCGCCGTATTTTGAGCCGGTCGTGTCGGTGCAGGCCAACGGCGACATGCGGCTCTACCGCGTCCTGCCGGGCGCCGCGCGTCTGCCGCTGCCGGACACGCCTTCACCGCCGCCGCGGCACTGGTGGGATCAGTTCGATACCGACTGAAGCTGGGCGCGCGGGCGGCGCACCGCGACCAGCAGCAGGCCGAGCAGAATCACCAGCATGCCGATGAAGCGCGCGCCGGAGAGCGACTCGCCGAGTACGACCCAGCCGAGCAACAACGCGATGGCCGGGTTAACGTAGGAAATGGTGCCGAGCCGGTCCGGCGTCGCGTACTTCAGCAGCCAGACATAAGTTGCATACGCTAGGCACGAGCCGAACACGATCAGATAGGCGAGCGCGCCCGCACCTGCCGCCGTCCAGTGCCAGCGCGGCGCCTCGCCCGAAGCGAGCCCGGCCGCCGCGAGCACGATCCCGCCGAACAGCATCTGCCACGCCGTGAACATCAACGCCGGCGTTTCGATCGTCGCCGCGCGGCCGTACATCGCCCCGCCCGCCCAGCACACCGCCGATGCCAGGATTGCAATCTGGGCCAACAGGTGGTCGAAGGCGAAGCCGTTCCCGGGCATCAGCATCAGGATCACACCCGCGAAGCCGACCGCCAGACCGATGCGCGCCTGCCACGACAGCGAGTAGCCGCGCGTGCCGAAGGTGCCGAACCAGGCGATCCATAGCGCCGAGCTCGACACGATCAGTGCCGCCTGGTTCGATGCGACCCACTGCTCGCCCCAGGTCACGAGGCCATTGCCGAGCGTCACCATCATCACGCCCATGAACGCAGCCGACAGCCAGTCGCGCCGTGTCGCCGGGAGGTGTTGGCCGCGCAGTCGCGCCACGCCACCGAGCAGGACACTCGCGGCGATGAAGCGCACGCCGGCAAACAGCATCGGCGGCAGGTCTTTTACGGCGATACGAATCGCCAGATACGTCGAACCCCAGACGACGTAGACGACGAGGAACGCGAGCAGGATTTGTACGCGGGAGGCGGGCGGCATGGCGCGCTATTATGCGCGCGCGGATGCCCTCCCGCGCAGATGCAGCGCAAAAAATTGCATCTGCCGGGTCAGACTTCCGCTTGCGTGGGGCCAGTCCTCCCGGCCGTGCCGCCGCTCCTCGGTGGGGTTGCACCTTCCTGAGCCGCGGCAACCGCAATTTGAATACTTATTTAAGAATACAGAGCGACTTGCGGGCCGTCCGCGCTCATCGAAACCGTCTTCTCGAAACTGAGCCCGAGCTTTACCGCGATGCGGATCGAGGTGGCGTTGTCCGGCGAGATCAGCGCGACGATGCGCGCGAGTCCAAGCCGGCGCCGTCCATACGCCAGGATCGCCGCGGCGGCTTCCGACGCATAACCGCGCCCGCCGTATTCGGGCAGCATCGCGTAGCCGATGTCGGTTTCACCAAGATACTCGCGGTACAGCAGGCCGCAGATGCCGGTGAATGCTTCGTCGGCCTTCCGTACCACCGCGTATAGGCCGTAGCCGCAATGCGTGTAGCAGGCCTGGATACCTGCGACGTAGGCGCGCGCATCCTCGAGCGTGCGTACCCCCTTGTCGCCGACGTTGGCGAGGAACGCCGCGCTGTTCAAAAGCGCGACAAGGTCGGCCGCGTCGGTGGCCGTCAGCCGCCGCAGCGTGAGCCGCGACGTTTCAACAACCGACATTCGCGCCTTTCTGTACGACGCGCTGCTCGCTTAACTCACCGAGCACTTTCTGCACGTCCAGGTTCTTGACGAGACCTTCGACCGTGGTCTTCGGTCCGCTGAGTTCGACACGCATGTGGATCAGCCCGAGCTTTTTCGGCACGAGGCCGCCCATGAGATTAAAGCTGGCAAGTTCGTGCGCGTTCTTGAGCGCGACGCGATCGAAATATATCGTGACTGTCTCGGCACCCGCGGAGCCGCCCGACGTGCGGATGGCGATGAAGCCGGGGCCGTCGCGTACCACGCTGTCCGGGTCGATCGTTGCCGAGTCGTCACGATTGGCCTCGATATGCATGTCGATCGGCTGCGCCATTTGCGCGACCGCCGCCTGCTGCATCACCTGCGCCTGGTATTTCTGCGCGATTTGCGCAAGCGCCTCGTAATCACCTTTCGCCTGCGCCGCGAGCATGTCCTTCTGGTATTGCGCCTGCAGCGCCTGTTGCGTATCGGCGATGCTGAAACGCGTGCTATAGGCGACGCTGATCGGCACGTAGCCCGCCTTGCCCTGGCAGGTCGAATCCGGCAGCGTCCAGTTGCCGACTTCGCGCGCATACGGGGCAGGCGGCTGGCCGATGGCGGCGACGATCGCGTCCATGTGCTTCTTGAGCGTTACGAGATCGTCGCGGACGAAGCGGACCTGCTGCATGTTGTCACCGCAGTAATCGTCGGCGTAGGCGTGTGGCGCGCAAAAGCACAGGCACAGCACGGCGAGGGTCGGGATTGAGTGCCGCATGTCGGTTCCCCTTGAATAGATAAAAACTAAATACAGCGTTTTTAAAAGTATAGGGCAGGGTTCGGAATTGTGATGCGGAAGCGGAAATCAATCTTACAGTGAGAGCTTCCGGAGTTGACACTGATACCCTACCGGGGTAGTGTATAAGACCATGAATCATGCCAGTCACAAATCCCAGTTGCCGCGGCTGCGGCGTATCCAGGGTCAGGCGACCGGCCTGATCCGTATGGTCGAGGAAGAGCGCTACTGCGCCGACATCCTTACCCAGGTGCGTGCGCTGCAAGGCGCGCTGCGCCGGGTCGAGCACGAAATCCTCAAGGCACATATCGAACACTGCGTAGCCGGTGCGGTCGCCGGCGGCGACCATGCCGCGCGCCAGTCAAAGCTCGATGAACTTAATGACATTCTCCGCCGCTTCGGCGTCTGATTTCCCGTTTTAATTCTTTCGACGGGCCAGGGAACGGGCCAAAGGTATTTCCGATGCAACACCACCACCCCGCCGAATCCGGCAACGATACCGTCACAGACCCGGTCTGCGGCATGAAGGTCGCGGCCGCCGAATCCAAGCCGCACACGGAGCACCGCGGCCGCAGGTACTATTTCTGCGGCACCCGTTGCCATGACCGCTTTGCCGCCGATCCCGACCGCTTCCTCGGCAACGCCCGTCCCGCACCGTCGGTTCCGCCCGGCACGCAATACACGTGTCCGATGCACCCGGAGATCGTGCGCGACGCGCCGGGCGACTGCCCGATCTGCGGCATGGCGCTCGAACCGATGCTGCCGGCGGCATCCGACGAGGCCGATCCCGAGCTGACGAAGATGACTCGGCAGTTATGGGTCGGCGCCATACTCGCCGTACCGCTGGTCGTAATTGCGATGCGCGACCTGTTCCTGCGCCCGTGGGCGGGTCTCGCCGCGGACGCCGCCTGGAGCTGGGTCGAGTTCGCGCTGGCGACGCCGATCGTCGTCTGGTGCGGCGCGTCGTTCTTTAAGCGCGCCTGGCATTCGCTCGTCACGCGCAATCTCAACATGTACACGTTGATCGGTCTCGGCGTCGGCGTCGCATACCTCTATAGCCTTGTGGCGCTGTTTTTCCCGGGGGTGTTTCCGGCGACCTTTCGCACACACGGTACCGCGGTCGGCGTTTATTTCGAAGCGGCCGGCGTCATCGTCGTGCTGGTGCTGCTGGGCGACGTGCTGCAATTGCGCGCACGCCATTCGACCTCGGCCGCAATCCGCGCGCTGCTCGATCTTGCGCCGCCCGTTGCCCACCGTATCGGCGCCGACGGCTCGGAGATCGACGTACCGCTCGCCGAGGTGCAGGTCGGAGATCGGTTACGCGTGCGTCCGGGCGAAAAAATTCCCGTGGACGGGCGCGTCATCGACGGCGGCGGCAGCGTCGACGAGTCAATGGTGACCGGCGAATCGCTGCCGGTTGCGAAAACCGTTGGCGATATGCTGATCGGCGGCACGCTTAATGGTCGCGGCAGCCTGGTTCTGCGCGCCGAGCGTGTCGGTGCCGACACGCTGCTCGCGCGCATCGTCGCGCAGGTCGCCGCGGCGCAGCGCAGCCGTGCGCCGATCCAGTCCCTCGCCGACCGCGTATCCGCCTGGTTCGTGCCGGCAGTGGTGTTGACGGCCATCGTCACGTTCATCGCATGGCTGCTCCTCGGCCCGCCGCCGCAGTTTGCGCACGCGCTGGTGAACGCGATCGCGGTGCTGATCATCGCTTGCCCGTGCGCATTGGGGCTCGCGACGCCGATGTCGATCATGGTTGCGATGGGCAAGGGCGCGCAGGCGGGCGTGTTGTTCCGCGACGCCGCGGCGACCGAGACGCTGAAGCACGTCGATACGTTACTGGTCGACAAGACCGGCACGCTCACCGAAGGCCGCCCGCGCGTGACCGCGGTGGAGCCGGCCGGCGGTTTTACGGAAACATCGCTGCTGGCGCTCGCGGCGAGTCTCGAACGCGCCAGCGAGCACCCGCTCGCGGCGGCTGTCATCGATGCCGCGCGCGAGCGCGGCATAGCGTTCGATGATGCAGCGAACTTCGAGGCGGTCGTCGGCCAGGGTGTCACCGGCAGCGTCGCCGGCCGGCGGGCCGCGCTCGGCAACGAAAAGCTGGCGGCACGCTTGAATGTCGATGTCGCACCATTGGCTGCGCGGGCACGGGCACTGCGGGAAGGCGGCGCGACTGCGATGTACACGTTCGCGGACGGTTCGCTCGCCGGACTCATCGCGGTCGCCGACCCGATCAAGCCGACGACGGCGGAAGCCCTGTCGGGCCTGCGCGCAGATGGCATCCGCACCGTCATGGTCAGCGGCGACAACGAAACCACCGCGCGAGCCGTAGGGCTGAAGCTCGGCATCGACGAGGTCATCGCCGGCGTATCGCCCGAAGACAAGGGCGCGATTGTGCGCGAATATCAGGCGAAGGGCCGGCGCGTTGCGATGGCCGGCGACGGGATCAACGACGCGCCGGCGCTTGCGGCGGCTGACGTCGGCATCGCAATGGGCACCGGCACCGACATCGCCATGGAAACCGCGGCCGTGACGCTGGTCAAGGGCGACCTGCGCGCGATCCTGCGGGCACGGCGGCTGTCGCATGCGACACTCAAGAACATCCGCGGCAGCCTGTTCCTGGCATTCATTTACAACACACTGGGCATTCCGATCGCGGCGGGCGTGTTGTATCCGTTTTTTGGCGTACTGCTGTCGCCGATGATCGCGGCGGCGGCAATGTCGTTGAGTTCGGTGTCCGTGGTCGGCAACGCGCTGCGATTGCGGCGCGTGAGACTGTAAGAAAGCAGCCGCCGTTGCGGTCGCGACCGTCGGTGCAGGCGTTCGGCACGTCTAAAGCTCAAATAGCCGCGGCGGCGCACAAAAAAAACGGCGGCCTTGCGGCCGCCGCTTTGTGTTGCTCGCCCCGAGCCGGTTACCAGATCACGCAGCGATCCTTGTTGACCATCGGGCTGCCGGCCGGCACGTTGAATGCCTGCTGGAACTCCGGCATGTTCGCAATCGTGCCGTTAACGCGGTACATCGCCGGCGGGTGCGGGTCGATTGTCACCCGCCGCCGTGCTTCTTCCGGACGAATGTTGCTGGCCCAGACGTGCGCGGCGCCGAGGAAGAACTGCTGGTCCGGCGTGACGCCGTCGATCGTCTTCGCGTGCTTGTAGGCGTCGGAGGCGTGGAACGCGCGCCAGGCGAGCGTCAGGCCGCCGAGGTCGGCGGTTGCTTCGCCGGTAACCAGCTTGCCCTGCACGTGCAGGCCGTTGTCGACCGTGTAGCTCGAGAAGTGGTCGGAGACGCAATTGGTCGCGGCCTTGAATTTCTT
>DASSOO010000240.1:0-4869 GCA_035700455.1 Gammaproteobacteria bacterium | reverse complement strand
TTGGGACAGCGATAGGCCATGTAGCCGCCGTCCACCGGGAACGAACCCTTGATCGCGCCGCGCAATCCCGGCGATGTTTTGTCGAGCCGTTGCGTACGCATGTTGAATTGATTGGCCCGCCGCGCATGGGCGCGCAATGTGTCGTCGCCGGTAAAACCCGCGAGTCGCAGCCAGTTGATTGCAATCTGAGCGTTGCCGGTCAGGCAAGTCCAGCGCGCCGCCGGCCGCCAGTCGGCGTTGAGCCGGCCCGGCAAGGCGCCGTCGTCGCGCTGCGCAGCGGCTAGTGCGCGCGCTATGCGCGCGGCGAAATCGACGAACCTGGTCTCGTCGAGCAGCGCACCGGTCTCGACGATCCCCCGCAGTGAATAGGCAATGGTATGTGTCAGCGGGTGGTCGTTGTCGCTGAGACAGTTATCTTCGAGCCACCCGTTTTTTTGAGCGCGCGTCAGCGCCCACTCGACGTTAGCTCGCGCGGCGTTGGAATAGCGTACGTCTTCAAGCGCCCTGCCCGCCTGAGCAAGCGCCCAGGCTACCCGCGTGTTGTAAGCATTGAGTTGAAATTTCGCGAACGGCGAAGCGTAACGCCGCCAGGCGCCATCCGGATCCTGCGCTTCCACAAGCCAGTCGGCAGCACGGTTCGCCGCGGTGCGAAACTTGTCATTGCCGGTCTCCTGCCACGCCCGCAGCCAACCGAACAGTACCTGGCCGGTGTTGAAAATTGTCGGTGCGACAGTTTCGCTGTCGACGGTACCGGCGCGCACGCCGCCACCCGGCAACTGGATTGCCGTTTCCCACTCGGCCATCCGGCGTGCCCGTTCGGCGAATTCGAGGCGCCCACTGAACGCCGCATAGTCGTACAGCGTCGGGATGATGTAGCCGGTAGTTTCGGGATAGGACGCTTGCCAGGTGTGCGTCTTGATGTCATACCAGGCGGCGACGCCGTCGTCCGGCGTCGCGTCCTGCGCACGCGCAAGCCAGTCGGCCGCCGCCGCCAGATGCACGTTGACACTCGACGGCTCCGGCCGCGGCCCCACCCGGTCTTGCAGCGCGTGCCACACCGCGCTCACGCGCTGCCCTCCGCGGACGGTGCCGGCCGCGTCCAGCGTAGCCGCCGCGAACCGGCGCGCACCAGCCGTTGCGCCGTTTTCGCGAGCCAGGGGCCGGGGTCGTACCAGCGCCACCACGCGTCGACGCCGCCGCCGGCATCGAGCGTTCCGCGTCCACAGATCTGGCGTTGCTGTTCGGCCGAACGCCGGTCCGCCGCCGATTCGCGCCATACGCGCTGCGCGGTTGAATGTACCGCGGGCAAAGGCAGGCCGAGCTGGCTGCAGTACGCCGCCAGCGGCAGGTTGACGCCGTTGAGCGTAGCAACTTCTTCCTGGTAGTCGGTACGTCCGACGGTTGGCTCGACCAGGTAAAACCGCCCGTCGCGGCGATCGCGCTTGTACTCCATGCCGGCCATCCCGACGAAACCGGCGGTACGGAAGAATCGTGTGGTTTCGCGTTCAAGCTCGGCCGCGACATCGGGCGCCGCCGTACAACTCGCGGTGCCGCCGACGGCCGGCGGCCATGAGCGGATTTTGCGGCCGGTGAACGTGGCTGCCGGGATGCCGTTGGTGCCGATAAATTGCAGACAGAAATAGATATCGTCGTCTCCGCCGTCGATCCATTCCTGCAAAATGAGGTCCGGCGCCACCGGCAGAATGCGGCGGCACAAGGCTTCGACCGCGGCGAAGTTCTCGGCCCGGTAAGCCTTGTCGAAAGCGTGGGCATACGCCGCGCTCTTGGAACCCGGCTTGAGTACGATTGGAAATCGCAGCTCGCGTGCCGCTTCGAGCGATGCGGCATCGCGTACCTGCACGCTGTGCGGAACGCGAAAACCATGGCGCTCTGCAAAATCTTGAAACGAGCCCTTGTGCATCAGGCAGTCCAGCACCGCTGCCGGCGCGAGGGAGAACCGGTAAAACTGCGCGAGTCGCTCGCGCGCGGCAGAGACGGTTGTTACCGTCGCCTCTTCGGTCAGAAACAGTACCGGGCGGCCGCCGGCGCGGCGGCCGAAGGCGATCAGGTCGTCGATCAGCGCGTCGCCTGAAAGCGCCCGCACGCACAGCTTGCGCCCGTAGCGTGTACGCATGGCAGGATTGCCGACGCCGTCATCCACTGCAATCACGGGCACGCCGGCGTGCGCGAGCGAGCGGACGATGCCGAGACCGTTGACACCCATGCCGAGCACCATCGCCGGTACTGCGTTGGCTTTAGACATGATCTTTTCGCCACAGCGGCGCGGCTGCCGCAACGACCGGCCGCACCGCGAGATCGTGCGCGATCGCCATGACGGTGCGCGCGTTATGCGCCCAGGTCAGATCACGCTCGATGAGTGTGCGGCGTGCGGCCGCACCAAGCCGCGCGCGCAGCGGCGCGTCCGCGCACAGCCGCGCGACCGCCGCCACGAATTGAGCCGGGTCAACCGGATCGAACAGCAGAGCGTTGTCGCCGGCAGTGAGAATTTCGCGAATATTGGCCTTCGCCGGCGCGACGATCGCGCTCGCGCAGGCCATATATTCGAACAGCTTCAGCGGCGAAGCGTAATCGACTACCGCCGGTTGCAGGGCGACGTCGAACGCACGCACGTAAGCCGGTATCGCGTCGCGTTCGACGAAGCCCGTAATGCGCAGCCGGCCCGCAACGCCCAGCTCGCGGGCCTTTTTTTCCAGTGCCGGGCGTACGTCGCCGTCGCCGACGAGCAGAAAACACAGGTTGCGTTCGCGCGCCGCCGCCAGCAGATCGACAACCCGGTCGAGTCCGTGCCAGTCACGTGCAAAACCGGTGAAGCCAAGCACCAGCGCCCCTTCGAGACCGAGCCGGCGCTTTGCCTCGTCGCGTGACGGCTGTACCGGAAACCGGTCGAGATCGACACCGTTCGGCGTGACGACGACCTTGTCGACCGGGATGCCTTCATCGATGATCCGGTCGCGCAATACGTTGGTAACGGTGACGACGCAATCGGCGCCGCGCCACGCGGCCCGTTCCGTCGCGGCGGCAAGCCGCTTCAGCGCGATACCGCCGTAGCGGTTGCGCTCGTCAAACAGCGGCGCGTTGACCTCACTGATCAAAGGCAATCGGAACCGGCGTCGCGCCCACACACCGGATAACAGGTAGAGGTTGTAACGTTCGTAAATGAAATCGGGCCGGTGCACGCGGATCGCGTGTGCGAGGCGGAAGTAATCGCGCAGATTGTAGGCGAACTCGATCAGCTCGTAGAGCGCGCGCGGCACGTAGCGCTTGAGAAAGACGATGAGGCGGGAATCGGCACCGACGCCGCCGGCATCGGCAAAGCCCGGGCCGACGATAACGACGTCATGTCCAAGCGCAGCGAGTGCGCCGGTCAAACTTTCGATGTGGACGTATTGCCCGTCCCTGGAGGCGATTCTATGATGATATAGAACCTTCATTGGCCGCGACATCCTTGTCTTGTTGCCGACTTGAACCGGCTTCCTGCTGGCATTAAGCCGCAGTCGATTCTAACAGCATTCGCCGCCGGATGCTCACCCGCCGCCGCGTACCGGCGACGCGGCGGCGGGTTACACTCAGGCGGTTGCCATCTTCGCTCCGGCCTTGACCGGCACGCGAACCGGCGGCTTCACGCCGACAAACGCCACCATGTGGCGCATTTCATTGGCGAGCGTCGTATCCTCAATTTCGCCCAGGCCGCTGTCCACGAAGAACTGCCGGATTTCCTCGGGCCGGTAGCGGAACTGGTAGCGCGGGCTGAAGTTGTCGAACAAACTCACCGCGCGTTCGCGCAGCGTCGAGTCTGCAAGCATCGGCCGCTCGTGGCGCAGTGCCGCCACCAGGTACACCAACACCGTATGCACCGGCACCGCCGGCAGGCATAGCGCCCACAAAAGCCGCGGCGGCAGGCGCGTCGTTACTGCGCGGACGATCGCGTTCGACACCGCCACCCAGCGCTCGCGTTTGCGATACACCTGCACGTAAACCCTGCCGCCCGGCCGTGTCACGCGCACAAGCGACGCGAATGCGCCCCTCGGATCGGGTGTGTGATGAATGACGCCCGATGAATGTGCGTGATCGAAGCACTCCGGGGCAAGGGGCGGTTGCAGCAGGTCGCCCTGGATGTAGTGCACGAACGGAGCCAGTTCTCCGGCAAACCGGGCGCGGTTTTGCTGCGCGCGTTCGACGGCGACGGTGAAGTCCAGGCCGACCGCTTCGACGCCGTGGACGGCGAGCGCCGCCGTCAATGCGCCGTGACCGCAGCCGGCGTCCAGTACCAGGTGGCCCGCGAGCTGGCCGCGAGCGACCCCCATGCTGTGCAGGAATTCCCGCTGCCGCAGCGCCAGGTCCTTGAACCAGGTGCGGTCCTCGAACTGGTAGCGATTCCACTGCAGCCCGAAGCTTTTCGGGCTGCGCCGATCGCGGCCGGCGAGCTGGGCGAGGTGCGCATCCGGCAGCTTGCCCTTGAGCGCCGTGCGGTACTTGCGGAAAAATTCGGGGTAGTCGCGCGCCGCGTGCGGAATCAATCGAGGCACGCCGGCGATGATCGGATAGACGTTGCCAGCATCCCGGCTGATCAGCGCCCCTTCCAGAATTTCTTCGCCGTACAGCCGTTGAAGCGCGGCGTCGTCCATCTCGCGCACCAGCCGCAGCGGGCATTTATCAGGATCGAAGTTTTCCGTTGTGCTTGTAAAGACCTCCAGATCGAACGCACTGCCGTCGATCGGGCAGCGAACGATATCCAGCAACCTCCGTTTCATGACCGCCATCCTCCCGGGCGCCCTCGGTTATAAGACTTTGAGTTATCGTGTAATCGCCGCCGCTGGCCTCGGCGCGGCCGTCATCGTTGTTCTTCAA
>DASSOO010000239.1:0-2016 GCA_035700455.1 Gammaproteobacteria bacterium | reverse complement strand
ACCGGTATTCGGAGCAAGCAGTGCCGGGTCGAGCAGCGGAATCGTCATACCCGCCCCGAGCGCTGCGCCGAGCCAATAACTGCCGTTGACGATCAGGTCGACGCGGCCGCGCAGCCGCGCCGGTACCAGTTCGTCGATCGCCGAATTGATCGCAGCGTATTCACCGCCGATGCCGGCACCGGTTATAAAGCGGAAAATCGCGAAGCTCGCGAGATTCCATGCAAACGCGCTCAGCAGCACGCCGCTGAGATAGACGCCCAGCGTAATCGTGAACAGCCGCTTGCGCCCGAAGCGATCGGTGAGATAACCGAACAACAGCGCGCCGCCGATTGCGCCGGCGAGATAGCACGAGCCCAGCAGCCCGATTGCCGTGCTGGTAAGGCCCAGCGTCGCCGGCTCTTGCAGGACACCGCTGACAGCACCGATAAAGGTGACTTCGAGGCCGTCGAGAATCCAGGTTATGCCGAGTGCCGCGACCGCCAGCGAGTGAAATCCGCTCCACGGCAGCCGGTCGAGGCGCGCGGGAATCGTCGTGGTTATCGCGCACGGCTCATCGCGCTGCGTATCTTCCCGAATCTGCGTACCCGTCTCCATGGCATGCACGGCAATCCTTTAAAATGTCGGCGCTTCCGCCTTGATAGCACAACCGGGCACATGGCCTCAATTCAAACCACGACGATCGAACGTCTCGGCGGCGACGGCGCCGGCCTCGGCCGCACGCCCGACGGGCGGATCCTGGTACTGCCGGGGGCTCTGCCCGGCGAGCGCGTGAGCTATACACTGCGCCGCGAACGCAGCCGTCATGCGGAAGGACGCCTCGAAGCAGTCCTGGAACGCGCACCGCAGCGCGTCGAGCCGCTTTGCCCGCACTTCGGTGCCTGCGGCGGTTGCAAGCTGCAACACCTGGATCCGGCGGCGCAGCTTGAAGCCAAGCAGGACCAGGTGCTGTCCACGCTTGCGCGTCTCGCGCGTCTTGAACCCGCGCACGTATCCGCGCCGATTGCCGGCGATCCGTGGGGCTACCGGCGGCGTGCGCGGCTGAGCGTGAAATACCTGCCGGGACAGCAGCGCGTCGTCGTCGGTTTCCGCGCGGAGAGCTCGGCACGCATTGCGGCACTCGCACACTGCAACACGCTGGTGCCTGCCGTCGGCACGCGGCTTGACGCAATCGCGGAGCTGATCGCTTCGCTCGACATTCGCGAGCGTATTCCGCAAATAGAAGTTGCCGCCGGCGATAACGCCGTTGCGCTGGTGCTGCGCGTGCTGGACCCGCCGAGCACCAACGACTGCAAAAAGCTCGCCGCATTCGGATGCGGGCATAACCTGTGGGTGTACCTGCAGACCGGCGGAACCGACAGCGTCGCGCCGCTGGATCCCGCTGCGCCGGCGCTCTACTACGACTTGCCGCACCACGACATACGGGTGTATTTCGAACCGATCGATTTCATCCAGGTTAACGGCGCCGTCAACGCCGCGCTGGTCGATGCTGTCGTCGAACTGCTCGATCCGGCGACGGATGAAACGGTATTGGACCTGTTCAGCGGACTCGGCAATTTTTCGCTGCCGCTCGCGCGCCGCGCCGGACAGGTCGTGGCCGTCGAAGGCGGCGCCGCGGCCGTTGCCCGCGGCCGTGCCAACGCCGCGGCGAACGGCTTGTCGAATGTCGATTTCGTACAGGCGGATCTATTCGCCGATCAGCGTCGCGCTGGCTGGCTTACCGGGAAGATCGACGTCGTCGTGCTCGATCCACCGCGCAGCGGCGCGCGCGAAATCCTGCCGCTCGTTGCGGCAAGGCACCCGCGCCGTATCGTTTACGTTTCGTGCCATCCTGCAACGCTCGCGCGCGACGCTGCCGAGTTGGTTCAGCGCCTCGACTATCGACTATCGGCCGCCGGTGTCGCTGACATGTTTCCGCACACGAACCATGTCGAGTCGATTGCCGTATTTGATGCCAAGTGACTACGGTCGAATATCGCAAATGCAAAATACGCCAATGAACCAGCGCGGAACGCACAG
>DASSOO010000238.1:0-6077 GCA_035700455.1 Gammaproteobacteria bacterium | reverse complement strand
AATGCGCCGGCCGGCACATTCCTGAACCTTGCGTTCAACGGCAGCTACGACGTGAATGACGATGGCCGCGGTACGTTGACGATCACCAGCAACCGCGGCAGCTTTGACTTCTTTTTCGTCTTTGGTAGCGACGGCACGATCGAGATTACGCAGGCAGCGACTGACGGCGTCGCAGCCGGCGAAATCCTGCGCCGGAGCGGGGATTCGTTCGGCACGGATTCGATCGACGGCAACTATGTGTTTGCCCTCGAAGATGCGGACACTGCGATCGTCGGCGGCCTGACCTTCGATGGCGAGGGCGGCGTCACCGGCATCTTTGACGAGAATGCTGCCGGTGCGATCACGACCCAGGCTGCGCTCAGCGGCAGTGACAACGTGGATACGGACGGTCGCGGCACGCTGACGCTCGCCGCGCCGGGTGGCTTGGCACATTACGTCTTCTACGTCGTCTCGACGGATCGGATCGAGCTGGTGCAGGTCGATAACGGTGCGCCGCTCGCGGGTTTCGCGGCGGCGCAGCAGAACGACACCTTCAGCAACGAGGACATTTCCGGCGATTATGTTTTCGATCTGTCCGGGTCAGGCATCACGGCAGCCGGCCTGTTCACCGCGACCGGCGGCGGCGGGATCGACAGCGGGGTTATCGACCGGAACGACGGCGGCAGTGTTTTGCAGAATCGCGCGTTAACCGGGGTGTATTCGGTTACCGAGAACGGGCGCGCCACGTTCACCTTGACGACGCCGGATGGCCGCATCGGTTTCGTCGCCTACCTGATCGACGGCGATCACGCCCTGATTCTTGAAGTCGACGGCGTTGCCGTTGCCGCCGGCGAGGTGTTTGCCCAGCAGGGCGAGCCTTATACCAATGGCGACTTTCACGGCGGCTATGCCCTGTTCAACGGTCGTTTCGATGCGACCGCCGCGCAGGCTGAAGCCGGGGCGGTGCGCCTTGACGGCGATGGCGGTATCGCCGGCAGCGAATCCGTCAACGACAACGGCAGCCTTATGCCGGACGTCGACTTGAGCGGCACCTATACTTTTGCCGACAATGGCCGCGGCACACTGACGTTGACGAGCGGCGGCGGCGCGAACCGGCAGTTTGTCGCTTATGTCGTTTCGCCGCAGCAGATACTGCTGATTGCGGCGGACACCAGGCCGGCCGGCGTTCTCAGCCTGGCGCAGCAATTTTAAAAAAGAAGAGGGCTCTATGAATACGAAGCGCATTGCCGCCAAAACCGGCTGGTACATGGCGGTCGTAATCATCTTTGCGGTCGCCCTGTGGGTGCCGATTTACAATCGTATCGAACCGCGTTTGTTCGGCATTCCGTTCTTTTACTGGTTTCAGTTCGTCTGGATCATCGTTACCGCGGTTGCAACTGCGGCGGCGTACAAGGCAAAGCTCTGATTTCCCCATCCCTCTCTCTCCGGGAGAGGGCCAGGGCGAGGGGAGATGTCATTCATGCTCCTCATCCCTGCCTTCTCCTGGGGGAGAAGGAGTTAGAAGTCGACGGGAGTATGCGTAATGAACTGGCCCGCGTTAAGCGTCTTCATCATCCTGTTCGCGCTGGTCACAGTGCTCGGCTTTGTCGCCGCACGCTGGCGGCGCGGCGACCTTGACCGGATCGACGAGTGGGGCCTTGGCGGACGCCGCTTCGGAACGCTGGTCACGTGGTTTCTGCTCGGCGGCGATCTTTATACCGCCTACACGTTCGTTGCCGTGCCGGCGCTGGTGTACGGCAAGGGGGCAATCGGCTTTTTTGCGCTGCCGTACACGCTGTTGGTGTTTCCGTTCGTGTTCATCGTGTTCCCGCGACTATGGTCGGTCGCTCACCGCCACGGCTACGTGACCGCCGCCGATTTCGTGCGCGGCCGCTTCGACAGCCGGCTGCTCGGCCTCATCGTCGCGGTCACCGGCATACTGGCGACGATGCCGTACATCGCGCTGCAGCTCGTCGGCATCGAGGTCGTGCTCGCCGCAATGGGATTCACAGGTACCGGCCTTGCCGGCGACCTGCCGCTGATTATCGCGTTCCTGATTCTCGCCGCGTTCACCTACACCAGCGGATTGCGCGCGCCGGCGATGATCGCGATCGTCAAGGACACGCTGATTTATCTCACCATCATCGTCGCCGTCATCGTGATCCCGATGCACCTCGGCGGCTACGGCAGCATTTTCGACGTGATCCCGAAGGACAAGCTACTGCTCGCGGGCCCGACGGCGCACAGCTTCGGCGCCTACACCGCGTATGCTACGCTGGCGCTCGGTTCGGCGCTGGCGTTGTTTCTCTATCCGCACTCGGTAACCGGCCTGTTGAGCGCAAGCAGCCGCCAGGTCATCAAGCGCAACATGGCGCTGCTGCCGGCCTACTCGCTGGTGCTCGCGCTGATCGCCGCGCTCGGTTACATGGCCTACGCCGCGCACGTGCAGGACCTGCCGCAATATGCCGGGTACTTCAAGCGCTACGGGCCGAATTTCGCGGTGCCGGCGCTGTTCCTGCACGAGTTCCCGGCATGGTTTGCCGGCATCGGCTTCGCGGCGATCGCGATCGGCGCGCTGGTCCCGGCGGCGATCATGTCGATCGCGGCGGCGAACCTGTTCACGCGCAACATTTATCGCGACTACTTTCGCCCGCAGTGCACGCCAAAGCAGGAGGCCGGCGTCGCCAAGCTGGTGTCGCTGGTCGTCAAGCTCGGGGCACTCGCATTCATCATTCTGTTGCCGAGCGAGTACGCGATCCAGCTGCAACTGCTCGGCGGCATCTGGATCATCCAGACGCTCCCGGCGATCGTGCTCGGCCTGTACACGCGCTGGCTGCACCGTTGGGCGCTCGCCATCGGCTGGCTTGCCGGCATGGTCGTGGGCACGCTGATGGCGGCGTCGCAGCATTTCGCGAGCTCGATCTATCCGCTCCACATCGGTGGCTTTACCGTCGCCGGTTACGCTGCACTGTATTCCCTGATCCTGAACCTCGCGGTGTGCGTGGTGCTGACTTTCGCTTTCAAGTTCTGGGGCGCGGCGCATGGCGTCGATGCTACCGCCGCGGAGGATTACGATGAAAATACGCCCAGCATGGCTTAAACCCTTTCCGCTCACCGTCGTATTGGCTTGCGCGCCAGCCTATGCGGCCTCGCATACCGCCGACCTCGTACTGCGTCACGGCAAGGTCGTCACCGTCGACGCCAAGCAGCCGCAGGCGCAGGCGATTGCCGTCGCCGGCAACCACATCCTTGCCGTCGGCAGCGATGCCGCGGTCGACAAACTTATCGGCCCGCATACACAGGTCGTCGACCTGAAGGGCCGCCTGGCGGTCCCGGGCTTTATCGAAGGCCATGGCCACTTCATGGAACTCGGCCGGGCGAAGATGGAACTCGACCTGACCAAGGCGCATACGTGGAGCGATATCGTGACGATGGTTGCCGCGGCGGCGAGGCACGCCAAGCCCGGCGCGTGGATCGTGGGTCACGGTTGGCACCAGGAAAAATGGACGCATCCGCCCGAGCCGAATATCGACGGCCTGCCGCTCGGCGACAAGCTCGACGCGGCGTCGCCGCACAACCCGGTGCTGCTGATTCACGCCAGCGGCCATGCGCTGTTCGTCAATGCAAAGGCACTGGCGCTCGCCGGCATCGGCAAGAATACGCCGGACCCGAAAGGCGGCCAGATCGTGCGCAAGCCCGACGGCACGCCGATCGGCATGCTGCGTGACAACGCCCAGGGCCTGGTTTACGCGGTCTACCGCAAGTGGCTCGCTCAGCGCACGCCGACGGAAGTCGAGGCGGATGCGTTAAAAGCGGTCCAGCTCGCCGGTGCCGACGCGCTGTCGAAAGGCATCACGTCGTTCGAGGACGAAGGCGAGACGTTCAAGACCATCGATTTCTACAAGCGGCTCGCAAGCGACGGCAAGCTGCCGCTGCGGTTGTACGCGATGATCAACAACGAGCCGAACGCCGCGCTCGCGAAGCACCTGGCCGACTATCGCATGATCGATTACGGGAAGCACGGTTTTCTGACCGTGCGCGCGGTCGGCGAAATTCACGCCGACGGCGCGCTCGGCACCCACAGCGCCTGGTTTCTGAAGCCGTACGACGACCTGCCGAGTTCAACCGGCATCGACGTGACGCCGATCGCCCGCATCCATCAGATTGCCGAAATCGCGCTCCGGAACCATTTCCAGCTTGCGGTGCACGCAATCGGCGACCGCGCCAATCGCGAAGTACTCGACGTTTACGAGCAGGTTTTCAGGGCGCATCCGGATGCCCGCAACCTGCGTTGGCGTATCGAGCACGCGCAGCACCTCAATCCTGCCGACATCCCGCGCTTCGCGAAGCTGCACGTGATCGCGTCGATGCAGGCGATCCACGCCTGCTCCGACGGCCCCTACGTCGTCAAGCGGATCGGCGAGCGGCGCGCGAAAGAGGGCGCCTACGCCTGGCGGTCGCTGATGAAAACCGGCGCCATCGTCACCAACGGCACCGACGTGCCGGTCGAGGACGAGAACCCGATTCCGAATTTCAAGTGCGCGGTAACGCGCCAGTTGAAGGACGGCTCGCATTTCTTTCCCGCGCAGGTGATGACGCGTGCCGAGGCGCTTAAGGCTTACACTTACTGGAACGCCTACGACATGTTCCAGGAAAAGAACCTGGGCTCACTCACGCCGGGCAAACTCGCCGACATCGTCGTGCTGTCGAAAGACATCATGAAGATTCCGGCCGACGAGATCGATTCGGCCCGCGTCGACTACACGATCCTCAACGGCAAGATCGTTTACCGGCGCGGCGAGCACTAAGCCGCCGGAGGGGATTTCCCGCCCTTGCCGCGGATGGCGGGGTGGCGCTAGCCTGTCTGCAGGACTTGCCGGCGGTGCGTCTCAGGAAGTGGCGCCGCGGCGACAATTGACGGTAGGAGCCGGTCAGGTTCAACCGTTGAAAACGGAGGACAGGGAATGAGTCGTACCAAAATCAACTTCGCCGCTGCTGCGACACTGTGGTTGGCTGGCATTTTTCCGGCGGCAGCCGCGCCGCCCGAACCGCTCAGCGGGCACTTGCTGGTCGCAGCGCCGACAATGCAGGACCCCCGGTTTCACCATGCGGTCATTCTCATTCTGGAACAGGATCCCGGCGGCGCGATCGGGCTGATCGTCAACCACCGCCTCGGGCGTGTGCCGCTCAAGGCACTGCTCAAGAAGATGAACGCGGCCGACGGGCAGGCGCACGGCAGCATCATGGTTCATTACGGCGGTCCGGTCGGCCTCGACCAGGGGTTCCTGGTGCACTCGCCCGATTACGATGACGCCTCGACCATCAAGCTGACGTCTGCATTGTCGGTCAGCATCGATACGGACGCGATCCGTTCGCTGGCGGGCGCGCACCGGCCGAAAAAGAGCATCTTCCTTCTTGGTTACGCCGGCTGGGGTCCGGGGCAATTGGAGGATGAAATCGCGGCAGGTGCCTGGTTTGTCGTACCTCCCGATGCCGGGCTGGTCTTCGGTCCGGACTCCGAAGCGGTGTGGGAGCAAGCCGTCGCCAAGCATAAAGTGACGTTGTAACCGCTGGTTTCGCAGTCGGCGCGGCGGTGTCACAATAGGCGCCGCATGAAAACAAACGGACTGATTTTGTGACTCAACCCGACACGCAGAACATGGCGCTATTCTGCGACTTCGAAAACATTGCGCTCGGCGCCCGTGACGCCAACTACGACCGCTTCGACATGACCCGCGTGCTCGAGCGGCTGCTCCTCAAGGGCAACATCGTCGTCAAGAAAGCTTACTGCGACTGGGAGCGGTACAAGGACTTCAAGGCGTCGATGCACGAGGCATCCTTCGAGATGATCGAGATCCCGCACGTGCGCCAGTCGGGCAAGAACTCCGCCGACATCCGCATGGTCGTCGACGCGCTCGATTTGTGCTACACGAAGGCGCACGTCGATACCTTCGTGATCATCAGCGGCGATTCCGATTTTTCGCCGCTGGTCAGCAAGCTGCGCGAGAACAACAAGGTCGTCATCGGCGTCGGGGTCAAGGATTCGACGTCGGACCTGCTGACCGCGAACTGCGATGAGTTCATTTTCTACGACGATC
>DASSOO010000237.1:0-4500 GCA_035700455.1 Gammaproteobacteria bacterium | reverse complement strand
GCCGAGGATGGTGATGAACATGAAACTGACGATTGGCGTGCCGCGCCAGCGCACCCAGCGCGGCACCGGGCGCTTCAGGCCGATGCCGTTGGCCCATTCCGAAGCCGCGCCGAGCGGACAGAGCACGCCGCACCACATGCGGCCGGTGAAGATTACCGACACGAACACCAGCGGGAACCACAGGCCCCAGATCAGGTAGTTGGCGAAGCGTGTGAAGTTGTTGGCGATGGTCGCGTCGTCGCCCGGCAACGGCAGGAACAGCGGAACGACCAGCAGGATGAGAAAGCCGGCAAACATGCCGACGTGAATCCATGCGAGTTTCTCGCGGTGCCGCGTGGCAAAGCGCTCGACGGCGCGCGCGGCCGGCCCCTGGCGAGGGGACTCGACGCGCACCGGGATTCGCTGGAGTCGTGACGCGGCTGACATAAACCGAAACGATAATTATTATCAATCACAAAGTCAAAGCCCGTCCGCGGATGCCGCCCGCCGCGAGGTTTCGATTTCGATCTGGCCGCGCTTGAGCAGCCACTGAAGATCGCTGCGTGCTTTGAGTACAACGACCTCTGGGTCGGTTTTGGCGGTTGCCTTGAAGCCGGCCCACGCATTGCCGCCGGTCGCCTTCGCGTACTCCAGCGCGACGCCCGCGAGCGTCACCGTTTCTTCCCAGCCCGGCCGGTCGAGATGATCCGGCGCAAGCGGAAAACCGCAGTAGCCGATAGAGCAGGTGGCCGTCACCATGCTGCCGTCGCGCAGCCGGAAGCTCTGCGTGCCCAGCGCGCGGCGCAGCCGTTCCGCGAGTACGGGCGCTTTCGCGTTTTCGGTTTGCCGCGCGACGATGACAAACTCGTCGCCGCCCCAGCGCACGACGTAATCGGAATCGCGCACCTCGGCAGCGATGGCACGCGCATACTGGATGAGCACGAGATCGCCGGCTGCGCGGCCGTGGTCGGCATTGATTCTCGTGAAGTCATCGATGTCGAGCATGAAAAACGCGATGTCCTTGTTGGCGTAAATCTGGGCGCCCCTGTATGCGCGCCGCGTCTGCGCGAAATCCTTGTCGACCTGTTCGAGCAGATGGCGGCGGTTCTTGAGGCCGGTGAGAGTGTCCGTGAGGCTCGCGGTCGCGAGCCGGCGGTTGGCGTCCTGCAATTCCGCCGTGCGGCTGGCGACGATGCGTTCGAGCATGGCGCGGTTGGCATAAGCCTGGTGCATGCGCAACCGGTAAAGGCCATACAGCAGGCTCGCCGCGAGCAACACGCAAATGGCGTAGAACCACCATGTCTGATAGAAAAAAGGTTGCAGCGTCAGCGGAACGCCGGCCGTGGCGCTCCATACGCCATCGCCGTTTGCCGCCTTCACCTCGAACACGTAGCGGCCCGGCGGCAGGTTGGTATAGAACGCTTCGCGGCGCGTGCCGGCATCGATCCATTCGGAGTCGTAACCGACCAGCAGGTATTGGAACGTTACGTCATCCGGTGCGGCGAAGCTCAGGCCCGCGTAACGGAACTCCAGGTCTCCGGCACCCGGCGCGAATGTCAGCGCCGCTTGCGTCAGCGCGTTGTAGCTGCGCTTGCCGCGGGTGACATTTTCAATGGCCGCCAGCGGCGCTACGTGGTTGGCCGTGGGGTGGCGCGTATCGATCGCCACGATGCCGTTGATCATGCCGCACCAGAAATTACCCGCCGCATCGAGCAGCGCGGTCTGGTTATCGCCGCCGTTGCATTGGATGTGCGATTGGCCGTCGATCGTCGCGAACGTTCGCAGCGGCAGTCGCTTGATTTTGCCGGTATCGAGCGCGTCGAGGTCGGCGACCTTGAGTTCGTAAATGCCGCGATAATTGCTCAGCCACAGGTTGCCGTGGCCGTCGCCGATAGCGTTTACGATCAGTTGCGCCGGCAAGCCATCGGCCTGCGAGTAGTTCGTGAAATGTCCGTCGCGATAGCGGAACAGCCCGCCGTCGCGGGTGCCGATCCAGATCGAATCGCCGTCGCCGGAGATACTCTGAATCGACTCGCTGCCGAGTCCGGCTGCCGTGCCGAGCGGCTTGAAGCGCCCGTCGCGCTCGGCGAACAGGCCGCGCTCGGTGCCGATCCAGACGCTGCCGCCGGTTTTGTAAATCACGCGCACGCGCGCGGTGGTGAGGCCGTCGGCCGCGGAATAGGCGTGCAGCCTTCCGTCGGCGTAGCGATACAGGCCCTGGGCAGTGCCGATCCACAGGCCGCCGCCTTGCTTTGTAAGCGCATAAACTTGCACCGGGGGCAATGCAGCAAGGCCCTTCGGCAATGCTGTGAGCCGGCCGTCGAAAGCAACGGCGAGGCCGCGCAGGGTGCCGATCCACAAGTGCTTGCCGTCGCGCAGGAACGAACTCACCATGGGCGCCGGCAGCTTGCGCCTGTCGAACTGTGGATGAATGCGCCGGTCGCCCTGCGCATAGCGATAGACGCCGTTTTCGGTACCGATCCAGACGTCGCCGTCCGGGTCCTGGTACAGCGACCATGCAATCGGATTGCCGAGTCCGGCGTCGTGGCCGAGGTAGGCGAGGTCATTGCCGCGCAGGCGCACCAATCCGCCGCCCATTGTGCCGATCCACAAGTTGTCTTCGCGATCGCTGCCGAACGCGCGCACCCAGATACTTTCCAGTCCGGCGACCGCGCGAAAGTCGTCGACGGGCGCGGTGCCGCTTAGTCGGAACAGGCCGTGGTCGGCGCCGATCCACAATCGCCCATCGTGTTCAAACAGCGCCCGCACATACAGGTGCGCGACCGGCTTGAGGGTGGTGCGGGCGACGGTGCCGTGCGAGAGGCGGTAGAGCCCGCCTCCGGTGCCGATCCAGAGGCTGTCGTCATATTCGGCGAGCGCGTTGACGACCGCGGCCGGCTGCAGCAGCGTAATGCCTCCGGCACCTTCGCCCTTGCGAAAAATCCATACCCGACCCTTGCCGCCGGCGGCGAGCGTGCCGTCGCCGCGAAGCAACAGGCTGTGCACGGGGTCGGCAAGCAGCACGCGTGGTGTGAGCGAGCTGTCGGCTGCGTCTATTTCGCCCAGCCCCCCCTGGCCGCCGATCCAGATATGCGCGCCGTCGCTGGCAATCGCATGAATGCCTGTGCCGGCGGCCGCCAAGCTGTGGAAGCGGCCGTTCGCGAACCAGCTTGCGCCCTTGGGCGTCCCGATCCATAGCCGGCCGCGTCCGTCAAATGCGAGTGACGTGATGTAGTTGCCGCTGAGACCGGGGTTGTCGGCGGCGTAGAAAATCTTGAATCGGCTGCCGTCGAAGCGCGCCAGCCCGTTCTGTGTCCCGGCCCAGATGAAGCCGCGCGGGCCTTGCAGGACTGCCAGTACGCTGACCTGCGGCAGCCCCTGCTCGACGGACCAGCTACGCGCGTGGAAATGGTCGGGCGCGAGGCCCGGCAACGCGGCGCCGGCGTGCAGGCTCCAGCCGCAGGAGACCCACAGCACGAGAAATGCGATCCGTTTCATTGGCACCCCCGGCCCCGTCCGGCGGTTCGGTCGTCCAGTATTTTGGGACGAAAAACGGCTCGTCCTAACTATAGGACGAAAAATAAGGACCGGCCAGAATTTGTCCTGGCTGGCAGCAGAGTTGCGGCCGCCGCCCCGGTATGCCCGGGCGGCGGCCGCTGCGTTTTACGACTTGAGCAGCGCGGTAGCCTGCTCGACGCGGCCGCTGAAATCGTTGAGGACACCGGCGACGATATTGATGTATTGCCTGGCGGTATCCCAGTCGCGCTGTTCGACCGCCTCGCGAATGCCCGGCAGCGTCTTGACGCCGTAGCCGGTGTAATAGCCGGGGGCGTAGATCATGTGTTTGTACCAGTCGCGCTTCGGCAGGCCCTTCGAATAGAGCAACTGGCGCTCGGTCGAAATCAGCGTTTCATTGAGCTTCGCGGCCGTGGCGCGCGAAATGTCGCCGTCGTGCGCGGCGAGCGCGGCATCGTACGCATGCGCGGCTTTTTCGAGCCGTGCGACCGCCTCGTCGAGCGGCTTGAAGTCAAGCGCCGGCACCGCGGCCTCGTGCCCGGGTGCTACGTACTTCTGCGTCGGGTCGGCTGCAAGCTTGAACGCATCCTCCTTGATCAGCGCATTTTTCTCCGCCGTCTGCTTATGCATGCGAGCATTCAGTTTCTCGATTTCATTCGTGTAATCGGATACGTGTTTCGCGAAGCCGGTGAATGTGTACGGCAGGATGCCGGCATCGGCAAAACGCAGTACGGCGTGACCGCCAACCTTGGCGAGCGCGACACCGTATTCGAAGCTGGGGTCGCCGAAGTGGCTGTACCAGTAAAAGTCGTCGTAACGCGAGTGGTACTGCGTGCCGTCCGACTCGCCGCCGAAGCCGATGTCGAGCGAAGCGATACCGAGATGGTCGATGAACGAGCTGTAGTCCGAGCCCGAACCGAGCGCGAAGATCGGCAGCGGCACGTCCGGATTCGGCGATACCTTGTCGTCGGGATTCCGCGGCGGGTGTTGCATTTGCTGCACGAG
>DASSOO010000236.1:0-26641 GCA_035700455.1 Gammaproteobacteria bacterium | reverse complement strand
GGCGCTGGAGCGCGAAAATGCCGAATTGCGCGCGCTGATGGAAGCGGCGCCGAAAGCGCGCGGCGAGGTGCGCGTGGGCGAAGTCATGTCGATTAACCTCGACCCGTTCCGCCAGCAGCTCGTTATCAACAAGGGCAGCCTCGACGGCGTCTATCGAGGTCAGCCGCTGCTCGGCGCGCACGGCGTCATGGGCCAGATCACGCACACCGACGCGTTTTCGTCCGTCGCGATCCTGATTACGGATCCGAACACCGCCATCCCCGTCGAAATCGGCCGCAACGGCCTGCGCACGATCGCCGTCGGCACCGGCGATGCAAGCCGGCTCGAATTGCCGTACCTGCCGAACAACGCCGATATCAAGGTCGGCGACACCTTCGTCACCTCCGGCCTCGGCGGCCGCTTCCCGCGCGGCTACCCCGTCGGTACCGTAACCAGGGTCGTACAAAATCCGGGGGCGCCGTTTGCGGAGGTCGATGCGCGTCCCGCCGCCGAAATTGACCGCAGCCATGAAGTGCTGCTGCTGTGGCCGCCGAACGACAAGCATGCACCCGCCGCGAAGCAGATACCGGCGAAGAAAGGCAATGCCGCCGCGTCTCAACCGGGTACGCCGCAATGAGCGAACATACTCACGGTGGCTGGCTGGTCGTGCTCACGCTGATCGCGGCGCTGGTGCTGAGTATCTGGCATCTGCCCGGCGGCGCGCAGCCGTTCTGGCCGCACTGGGTGGTACTGGTGGTCATTTACTGGTGCCTGGCGCTGCCGCACCGGGTCGGCATCGGCCTCGCGTGGACGCTCGGTCTGCTGCTTGACGTGCTCTCCGGCACCTTGCTCGGTGAGCACGCGCTTGCACTCGCGCTGGTAGCCTTTTTCGTAGTCAAAATCCATTTGCAGGTACGCGTATTTCCGCTCTGGCAGCAGACGCTGACGGTCGCCTTGCTGGTGGTGCTGTACGAGTTCGTGCTGTTCTGGGTGGACGGCGCACTCGGCTATCCGGCGCGCCCGCTGCTGCGCTGGATGCCGGTTGCAACCAGCCTGTTGATCTGGCCGTGGCTGATGAGTTTCCTCAGGCATCTGCGACGCCACTACCAGGTCCGATGAGGATTTCGCTGCAATCGGCCGATCCTCTCACCTCGCCCGCCTGGAAGCAGAGGGAGCGGAGCCGCGCGCGATGAAAGCCCGCTCGCGAATCAAGAACCAGGAAGCCGAGTATCGGCAATTCCTGGCGCGCGGGCTGATCGCCGGGCTGTTTGCAACGCTCGCGCTGCTGGCGGTCGTCGGCCGGCTGATTTACCTGCAGATCGTCAACGGCAGCCACTTCGTGACGCTGTCGGAAAATAATCGGCTGCGGCTCGATCCGGTGACGCCGACACGCGGCCTGATCTACGACCGCAACGGTGTCGTGCTCGCGCGCAACGTGCCGAGCTATGCGCTCGAAGTGACGCCCGAGCAAGTGCCGGACATGAAGAAAACACTGGCGGCGCTCGGCAAGATCATCAACTTGCGCCCGTCGGACCTGCGCCGCTTCCATGATCTGCTCGCGAGCGGCCGCTCTTTCCAGTCGGTAGTGCTGCGCAGCGACTTGAGCGATGAAGAAGTCGCGCGTTTTGCGGTCAACCGCCAGCGCTTTCCGGGTGTGGACATTCGCGCGCGGCTGCAACGCCAGTATCCGCTCGGCGCGATTGCGTCGCACGTCATCGGCTACGTCGGCGCGATCAGCCAGGCCGACCTCGCCGCCATCGACCCGAGCCAGTACAGCGGCACCTCGCAGATCGGCAAGATCGGCGTCGAGCGCGCCTACGAAAGCCTGCTGCACGGCTCGGTCGGCGAACGCCAGGTGGAAGTGAACGCACAGGGACGCATCGTGCGCGTCGTCGGCGAACATTCGCCGGTACCGGGCAGCGATCTCTATCTCAGTATTGACGCACGTTTGCAGCGCGTGGCATACGAAGCGCTTGGCACGCACGCGGGCGCCGTGGTCGCGCTCGATCCGCATACCGGCGAAGTGCTGGCGATGGTCAGCAAGCCCGGCTACGACCCGAACCTTTTCGTCGGCGGCATCGACCAGGCAAGCTACGAGCGGCTGCAAACGGATCCAAAGCAGCCGCTGTTCAACCGCGTACTGCGCGGCCAGTACCCGCCGGGTTCGACGATCAAGCCGTTCATGGGCCTCGCCGCGCTCTACTACGGCGTTGCAACGCCGTCGACGCACGTGTTCTGCCCCGGCGAGTTCAAGCTGCCCAACGACCCGCACATCTACCACGGCTGGAAGCGCTGGGGCCACGGCTCGGTCGACCTGCGCGACGCGATCACCGAATCGTGCGACGTGTATTTCTACAGCATAGCGGTCAAGCTCGGCATCGACCACATTCACGACTTCCTCAGCCGTTTCGGACTGGGCAAGCCGACCGGCATCGACATGATGGGCGAACTCGACGGCCTGGTGCCGTCGCCGCAATGGAAGAAGCGCACCACCGGGCACGTCTGGTTTCCGGGCGAAACCGTTATCGTTGGCATTGGCCAAGGCTATCTGCTGGTGACGCCGCTGCAACTCGCGATGGCGGACGGCGTGCTCGCCGCGCATGGCGAACGTTTCCGGCCGCGCGTGCTGCACGCGATTCGCAACCCGCTCACCGGCGTCACGCTCGATGCCGACCCGCAGCCGCTGCCGCCGGTCGTGCTGCACAATCCATCGAACTGGACGCTGATGGCGCACGACATGGAGAACGTCGTCAACAGCATTCACGGCACCGCGCATATCATCAAGCGCGGCGCGAAGTATACAATCGCCGGCAAAACCGGCACCGCGCAGGTGTACAGTTCCGATCCGGAAGAAGGCAGCGACGAGAGCAAGATTCCGGAAGCGCTGCGCAACCACGCGTTGTTTATTGGCTTCGCGCCGGTCGACCATCCGCGCATCGCGGTCGCCGTGGTCGTCGAGCACGGCGGCCACGGCGGCTCGACCGCTGCACCGATCGCGCGTGCAGTGATGGATGCTTATCTGGCGCCGGACCAACCGGCTCCGGGAATAGCCAAGGCAAACCATTGAACACGCTCGACCTCAACCGCTACGACACCGGCGACCTGACGCTCGGCCAATGGCTTGCGCGCGCGCTCAAGATCGACCTGCCGCTGTTTGCCGGCCTGGTGATTCTGAGCGCCACCGGCCTCGCGATCCTGTACAGTGCGAGCGGGCCGAGCATCGACGTTGTGATGCGCCAGGCGGTACGCATCGGGCTCGCCTTCATCGTGCTGCTCGTCGCCGCGCAGATCCGGCCGCAATTTTTCCGCCTGTGGGCACCCTGGCTATACGGCGCGGGGCTGCTGCTTTTGATCGTGGTGCTGCACGCGGGCGACATCGGCAAGGGCGCCGAGCGCTGGCTCGACCTCGGCTTCATCCGCTTCGAGCCGTCGGAAATCATGAAACTCGCGTTGCCGATGATGGTCGCGCGCTACCTGCACGCGAAGCCGCTGCCACCGCGATGGTGGGAACTCGTCGTCGCGTTCGCGCTGATTTTCCTGCCGGCCGCGCTGATCGCGCACCAGCCCGACCTCGGCACGGCATTGCTGGTGCTCTCGGCCGGCTGCTTCGCGGTATTTCTCGCCGGCATGCGTTGGCGGACAATCCTGATTGTGCTGCTGCTCGCCGCGATCGCTGCGCCAATCCTGTGGTTCTTCTTCCTGCACGGCTACCAACGCGAGCGCGTGCTGACGTTTCTCGACCCGGAACGCGATCCGCTCGGTGCCGGCTACCACATCATCCAGTCGAAGATCGCGATCGGCTCCGGCGGCCTGTTCGGCAAGGGCTGGCTGAACGGCACCCAGGCACAGCTCGATTTTCTGCCGGAGCGCTCGACCGATTTTATTTTTGCAGTCGTCGGCGAGGAATTTGGCCTGCTCGGAGCGCTAGGCCTGCTGATCATCTACGGCTTCATCATCGCGCGCGGCCTGTACATCGCGATCAAGGCGCAGGACACATTCTCGCGCCTGCTCGCCGGCGGCATAACGCTGACCTTTTTCGTTTACGTGTTTGTGAATACCGGCATGGTCAGCGGACTGCTGCCCGTGGTCGGTGTGCCGCTGCCACTGGTCAGCTACGGCGGCACTTCGATGGTGACCCTGATGGGCGGCTTCGGTATCCTCATGAGCATTCATGCCCACAGGAAACTGATGCCATCGTGAAATTACGCCTCGCAAAAACGTTGAAGTTCACCGCTTTTTTCACCGCGCTCGCGTTAACTGCGTGCGCCACACCAGCGAAAACGGCAACTCCTGCCGCACCGGCGGAAGTTGACGGCTATCTCGCACGTCCGGAAGTGCAGGCATTCATCGACAAGCTGGTGAACGAAGACCACTTTCAGCGCGCGCAGCTTGAAAAGCTGTTTTCCAGCGCCCGTCACAGCGACGATGTCATCGCGCGCATTACCAAACCGGCCGAATCGCTGCCCTGGTACCGCTATCGCGGCATCTTTCTGACTGATGCACGTGCGACCGGCGGCGCGCGCTTTCTTGCAGCGCATCGTGCGGCGCTCGACCGCGCCCAAAAAGTCTATGGCGTACCGCCGCGTATCGTAACCGCAATTATCGGCGTAGAAAGCAACTACGGCCTGATTGCAGGCCGCTATCCGGTCATCGATGCACTCGCGACGCTCGGTTTCGACTACCCGCCGCGCGCGACGTTCTTCCGCAAAGAGCTGCATCAATACTTGCTGCTTGCCCGCGAGCAACATTTCGACCCGGCAAAGATGCAGGGTTCCTATGCCGGTGCGCTCGGGGCTCCGCAGTTCATTTCCAGCAGTTACCGCCAGTATGCGGTGGATTTCGACGGCGACGGCAGAAGCGACCTGTGGACCGATTGGGACGACATCATCGGCAGCGTCGCCAACTACTTTGCCGAAAACGGATGGCAGCGCGGCGGCGCGGTCGCGGTGCGTGCGACGCCGCCGGCGCATCCGGCTGCGGCCAAATTGCCCGATCCGATGAAACCGACAACTGTTGGCGCGCTCCGCACCGCCGGCTTCACGTTCGCCGACCCGGTGGCCGACGACGCGGACGCGGTGCTGGTCGCGCTCGACGATGGCAGCGGCAAAACAGAATATTGGGTGGGCCTGCATAACTTCGTCGTCATTACCCGCTACAACCGCAGCCCGCTGTACGCGATGGCGGTGTACCAGCTAAGCCAGGCAATCAGCAAGGCCAATGGCGGCAATTAGGAGCAGCCCACAGGTCGCGATGTTCGCGACCCGCGCATTGCTCCTGCAGCTGATTTCAATTGTCGTCTTGACGGCGCTTGCCGGCTGCTCCTTCGGTCCGCGCGACGGCGCACCGCGGCATCCCGTCGACGTCTCGAACGTGCCCGACGCCGTGCCGCGACCAGTCACCCCAAGCCGCTACGGCAATCCCGCTTCCTACGTCGTCGCCGGCAAGCGCTATGTCGTTCTCGATAGTGCCGACGGCTACGACAAGCGCGGCATCGCCTCGTGGTACGGCACCGGCTTCGACGGCCGGCGCACCTCGAGCGGCGAAGTTTACGATATGTACAAGATGACCGCGGCCAACAAGGTGCTGCCGCTGCCGACCTACGCGCGCGTTACCAACCTCGAAAACGGCAAAAGCGTGGTCGTCAAGATCAATGATCGCGGGCCGTTCCATGAAAACCGCATCATCGATTTGTCATATGCCGCGGCTGCCAGGCTCGGCATGCTGAAAAAAGGCACCGCGCTCGTCGATGTCAAGGCAATCACCGTCGGCGCCCCGCCGTCGCCGGACGAGATTGCGGCATCGCAGCCGCCGCGATCCGAATTCGCGCAACCGCCCAAGCTCTACCTGCAGGTAGGAGCCTATGCCGACAATGCAAATGCCGAGCGCATGAAGGCGCGTCTGGAGCTCGAAGCGGTGGGACCGGTGGCCATTACAACCATCATCCGCGAAGGTATGAGCCTCTATCGCGTGCGTATCGGTCCCCTGGCCAATGTCGATGCTGTCGACGCGACGACAGCGCGTCTCGACAAACTCGGCATCCACGATGCCCAGGTGGTCATCCCGTAAATGTCGGGCTTTTACTCGTGCTTTCGTCGTTTACCCTTTGCTAGGTACCTGATTTTTAGGCACAATAGCTGCGTTTTGCCGCCGCACCTGAATGGAGACCGTCCAGCGTGAAAATCCTGCCCCTGTTCGTCGTGCTGCTCGTCGGCAGTGCGCTCGCGCCCATCCAGGCCGCGCCCCTGCCCATTCCATCGGCGCCGGTCCTGTCGGCCAAGAGTTACATTCTCGAAGATTTCAAAACCGGCACGGTCATCGCCCAGAAGAATGCCGACGAGCGCCTGCCGCCGGCGAGCCTTACCAAGCTGATGAGTCTCTACGTCACTTTTCACGCCCTGAAATCCGGGGCTATCCATCTCGACGACAAGGCGACGGTCAGCGAAAAAGCCTGGCGCATGGGCGGCTCGCGCATGTTCCTCAAGCTCGGCAGCAAGGTGTCGGTGCAGGATCTGATCAAGGGCATCATCATTGATTCCGGCAACGACGCCACGGTTGCGCTCTCGGAATATGTAGGCGGCACGGAGGCGGGCTTCGTCAACATGATGAATGCATACGTCAAGCAACTAGGCTTGAAGAACACGCATTACACCGACGCCAGCGGTCTGCCGCATCCCGACCATTACACCAGCGCCCGCGACCTTGCCACGCTCGCGCGCGCTATCGTCAAAGAATTCCCCGATTACTACAAGGAATTTTTCGCAGACAAGGACCTCACCTGGAACAATATCCACCAGACGAACCGCAACCTGCTGCTGTGGCGCGACCCGTCGGTGGACGGCCTCAAGACCGGCCACACCGACGCCGCCGGCTACTGCATGGTCATCTCGGCCAAGCGGGGCGATATGCGGTTGATCTCGGTGGTCATGAACACACCAAGCGAAAAGGCGCGCGCCGACGAAAGCGAAGCGTTGCTGAACTACGGCTATCACTTCTTCGAGGGCCGTACGCTGTATGCCGCCGGCAGCAAGCTGACCGAGGCAAAAGTCTGGAAGGGCGATGCTGAACAGGTGGCAATCGGACTCAAATCCGATCTCTACGTCGTCGTACCGAAAGGGGAAGTCAACAAACTCGAAGCCAAGATGCAATTGCCGAAAACGATTATCGCCCCGGTCGATGCCGACAAACCGATCGGTGAGGTGAAAGTCATGCTCGGGGACAAGATGGTTGCCAGCGCGCCGCTGTACGCGCTCAAGTCCGTCGACGAAGGCGGCCTGTGGCGGCGCATGGTCGACAGCATCGCGCTGCTGTTTCACTGATGCCGAACCCGCTGCCGACAGCCTGGTTTAACGGCCGTTTTCTGCCGCTGGGCGACATCAGCGTGTCGCCGCTCGACCGCGGCTTCCTGTTCGGCGACGGCATCTACGAGGTGATCCCCGCTTACGGCGGCCGCTTGTTCCGATTCGACGCGCACCTCGCGCGGCTGCGCTACAGCCTCGGCGAGGCACGCCTCGACGATCCGTATTCACCGGCACAGTGGCGCGAAGTTCTGCAAGGCGTCGCCGACAGGAACGGCGGCGGCAACCTGAGCGTGTACTTGCAGGTCACGCGCGGAGCGGCAGACATGCGCGATCACCGCTTTCCTTCCGGCGTCTCGCCGACCGTTTTTGCGATGGCCTCGCCACTCGCGCCAATGCCGCAACAAGTGCTCGATGAAGGCGTTACCTGCATCACATGCGAAGACATTCGCTGGCGGCGGTGCGACATCAAGACGATTTCGCTTCTCGGCAACGTGCTGCTGCGTCAGCAGGCTGAAGACGCCGGTGCCGCCGAAACGATTCTGCTCATGGGCGGCTGCGCCACCGAAGGCTCCGCCAGCACACTGTTCATCGTCGATGCTGCCGGCACTGTCTGCACACCGCCTAAGGATAAACGGCTCCTGCCCGGTATCACCCGCGATCTCGTACTTGAGCTTGCGCGCGACGGCGGCCTCGCGGTTGCGGAGCGCGAAATCCGCGAAACGGAGCTGCGCGGCGCCGGAGAAATCTGGCTCGCGAGCTCGACGCGCGAAGTGGTTGCAGTCACGAGCCTGGACAACCAGCCGGTCGGCGACGGCAGGCCGGGAACAATGTGGCGCCGCGTATGGCACCTGTTCCAGGATTACAAGCAAACGCTGATCGCCGCGTGACTTCTGATTCCGGCGACGAGCTGCTGGAATTTCCCTGCGAATTCCCGCTCAAGATCATGGGTCGCGCGCTGCCAGGGTTCGATACGCACGTGCGCACTATCGTCGACCGCCATGTGCCGCCCCAAGACCAGCTCGCCTTCGTACCGCGCGCGTCGCAGCAGGGCCGCTACATCTCGCTGACCGTCACCATTCGTGCCTCCAGCCGCGCGCAGCTCGACGATCTGTACCGGGCGCTCAGTGCCGACGAGCGTATACTGGTCGTCTTGTGAACGCACTCGCGCCGCCGATCCTCCGCGACTTCGGCCTGCAGGACTACGTGCCGCTGTGGCGGCGCATGCAGGCCGAAAATGCTGCGCACGAAGCCGGTGCGCCGGACGAAATCTGGTTCCTCGAACACCCGCCGGTTTACACGCTCGGGCTTAACGGCAAATCCGAGCATGTGCTCGCGCCAGGCGATATCCCGGTCGTCAACATTGACCGCGGCGGCCAGGTCACGTACCACGGCCCGGGCCAGCTCGTTGTCTACCCGATTCTCGACCTGCGGCGTCTCAAGCTCGGCGTACGCCAAATGGTGATGGCGCTGGAGCAATCGGTGATCGACACCCTCGCGGGTTACGGCATCGTGGCTGTCTCACGCCGCGACGCACCCGGCGTCTACGTCGATGGTCGCAAGATTGCGGCACTGGGCCTGCGCATCCGCCGCGGCTGGAGCTATCACGGCCTCGCGTTCAACATCGCTATGGACCTTTCGCCGTTCACACGCATCAATCCCTGTGGCTACGCCGGCCTGGAAGTGACGCAGGTCGCGGACCTCGGCGGCCCCGCCGACGTCGCCCGCGTCGCCGCGGACCTCAAGCCGCACCTGTTGGAAAGGCTGGGATATGAAACGGAAGAAAGGTTAGTGGTTAGTGGTTAGTGGTGGACCGAGCCGAATTCACGCTGTCGCTCGCTCTTCTTCTTCCGCTAACCTCGAACCACTAAGCCCGAACCCGCAGCACAGCCGCCGCCACACGCCGCTATTCTTTCACTGGCTCCGCCGGCTCCGCCGGCTCCGCCTTCTCGCCCGGCTTCACCACCTGCGGTGGGTAAGCGATGCACTGCGCCTTCGTTTTCGGGTTTTCGGTAGCAAACTTGCCGGACGGAATGTCATAGGCGACATCGGGTGCAAGCGGCGCCATTCCTTGCGGAATCGTCGGCGGTGCGGCCTGACGCGCGCTCCGATAATCGAGTACGTCGCGGCAAGGCGACGAAGCGCAGCCGGCCAAAACGGCGGCGGCCGCGAGAGCGGCGGCCGGAAGAATCCAGTTTTTCATTGGCAACCTTTGCAGAAAACGCAACTCATACGCAGCCGGCCGCGGTGAGTGCGGCGCGCACCGCCGGCTGGTGCGAACCCGACAGCGGCACAAGCGGCAGGCGAATGCCGCTACCGATGAGACCCATCTCGGCAAGCGCCCATTTTGCCGGAATCGGATTGGTTTCGGTAAACAACGCCCGGTGCAGCGGCCGCAACTTCGCGTCGAGTTCCTCGGCACGCTCGCGCTCGCCCGCGCGCGCCGCGGCGATCATTTCATGCATCAGGCGCGGCGCGACGTTGGCAGTAACCGATACGACGCCGTCACCGCCGGCCAGCACAAACTCCATCGCCGTCGCGTCGTCGCCGCTGTAGAGTTCGAACTCCTCGCCGCAGCGCGTCCGCAGTTCGCGGACCCGGCCGATGTCGCCGGTAGCTTCCTTGATGCCGACGATATTTACGACGCGTGCCAGCCGCTCCACCGTTTCCGGCAAGAGGTCGCAGGCGGTACGGCTCGGCACATTGTACAGAACCAGAGGTATGTCGACCGCGTTAGCGATCGTATGAAAGTGCTGATACAAGCCTTCCTGCGGCGGCTTGTTGTAATACGGCACCACGAGCAGACAGGCATCGACACCGATTTTTGCGACTTCACGCGTCAGGTGGAGCGTCTGGGCGGTCGAATTGGAACCGGTACCCGCGATTACCGGCAACCGGCCCCGCACCAGCTTCACGACCGCGCGCAGGTAGTTGATATGTTCGGGTGTCATCAACGTCGCCGACTCGCCGGTCGTGCCGGCCGGCACCAGCGCGTCGGTGCCGTTCTCGACATGAAATTCGATCAGGCGCTCCAACGCCTCCATGTCGACGTCGCTGCCGGCCGTCATCGGCGTCACCAGCGCGACCATGCTGCCGTGGAACATGCGGCCTGTATCCGGAGATGAAAGGTTCGCATGGTAAGGCCCGAGCGCGCGGGTCGCAAGGGTGGCGTGAGGGGGCCGCAGGTAATGGGTTACAGGTTATAGGTCACAGGTAAGAAGAGTCAGACAAGAAAAATGGTGCTCGTCAGCCTGCCCGTCTTAACTCTTCCTATAACCCACAACCTATTACCCATTACCTGTCGCCGGTGGCGGCGGCAGCCGCCACCGGCTAAACTGTGCGGTTTCTCAATCCCACAAACAAAATGAAACAGTACCTGGCTATTTCCGTGCTCGGGAAGGAGCGTCCCGGCCTGCTGCGCGAAGTCACCCGCGCGGTGCTCGACAGCGGCTGCCAGGTCAAGGACAGCCGCATGACGCTGCTCGGCGAGGAATTCGCGCTGCAACTGCTCGCCGGCGGAAGCTGGAACAATATCGCGCGGCTCGAAGCCATGCTGCCACGCCTCGAAGAAACGCTCGAACTCGAAATTACCGCGCACCGCAGCCACGAACGCCCGTCGCGCCAGGAACTCATTCCATACGCCATAGACGCGATCGCCGCGGACCGCGCCGGCATCGTGCATCACCTGGCCGATTTTTTCATCGAGCGCGAAATTCAGATTTCGGAAATGAGCACGCGCGCCTATCCGGCACCGCAGACCGGCGCGCCGCTGTTCGCGATCCAGATGGTCGTCGCAATTCCGACCGACACCGCCATCGCCGCCTTGCGCGAAGAATTTATGGACCTCTGCGACCGGATCAATCTGGACGCGATTATCGAGCCGATGAAAAACTAAGGCCCTGGTCCTGGAGGATTTCAGGGAATCGCAATCTGCAGACCGCTCCTGCGGGAGCGGCGTAAAAGTTATTACACGTTCAAGGAGATCGTCATGGTAAGCGTGGGTAAAAAAGTTTCGCAATTCAAACTGCCGGCCACCGGCGAGAAAACGCTAGGCCTCAAAGATTTTGCCGGCAAGAATGTCGTGCTGTACTTCTATCCAAAAGATGCGACGCCCGGTTGCACGATCGAGGGCCAGGAGTTCCGCGACCTGCACGACAAGTTCAAAAAGCTCAACACCGTCGTCGTCGGCGTCTCGCGCGACAGCGTCAAGTCGCACGAAAACTTCAAGGCCAAGCAGAACTTTCCGTTCGACCTGATTTCAGATACCGACGAAACGCTGTGCGGCATGTTCGACGTCATCAAGGAAAAGAACATGTACGGCAAGAAGGTAATGGGCATCGAGCGCAGCACCTTCCTGATCGACGGAAACGGCGTACTGCGCCAGGAATGGCGCAAGGTCAAGGCGCCGGGCCACGCGGCGGAAGTGCTGGAGGCGGCAAAAGCGCTCGGCTGACGCCGCGTTCCGGCGTGCGTCAGCTGTTGGCCGCTTCTTCCAGCACCGAGACCTCTGCGACGGGTTCCGGTTCGTAGCCCAGCACCGGCGCCAGCCATTTTTCCGCTTCGGCGAGCGGCATAGCTTTGCGTGCGGCGTAGTCTTCAACCTGGTCGCGGCCGATCTTGCCGAGCCCGAAATAGGCTGAATCGGGGTGCGAGAAATACAGTCCGCTGACGGCGGCGCCGGGGCTCATCGCGTAGTTTTCCGTGAGCACGATGCCGGCGCGCTTGCGCGCGTCAAGCAGGCGCCACAGCGTGCCCTTCTCGGTATGCTCGGGACAGGCCGGATAACCGGCCGCCGGCCGGATCCCCTGGTAGCTTTCGGCGATCAGGGCTTCGTTATCAAGTGCCTCGTCGGCAGCGTAGCCCCAGAATTCACGCCGTATGCGCGCGTGCATCAACTCGGCAAACGCCTCCGACAGCCGGTCGGCAAGCGACTTCAGCAAAATCGCGCTGTAATCGTCGTGGTCGGCTTCGAAGCGTGCCACTTGCCGGTCGATGCCGATGCCTGTGGTGACCGCAAAGCCGCCGATGTAATCAGGAATGCCACACGGCGCTACAAAGTCGGCCAGGCTGCGGTTCGGTTTGCCCGGCGGCTTTTCCTGTTGCTGGCGCAGGAATCGAAAGTGCGCGACGGCCTTCTTGCGCGACTCATCCGCGTAGACCGCGATGTCTTCCGGCGCCACGCGATTGGCCGGAAACAGGCCGATCACGCCGCGCGCCGTCAGCCAGCGGCCGGCAATGATGCGATCGAGCATTGCCTCGGCATCGGCGAGCAGCTTGCGCGCCGCCTCGCCCTTCTCCGGGTCGTCGAGAATCTTCGGGTAGCTCGCCTTCAGTTGCCAGACGTGGAAGAACGGCGTCCAGTCGATGTAACGGCGAATCTCGTTGAGCGGGTAATTGTCGAAAGTTTTTATACCGAGGAAGTTCGGCCGCGGCGGCGCGTAGCCGTCCCAGACAATCGACGTCGCGTTTGCGCGTGCGCGTTCGAGATCGAGCAGCCGATGATCGTTACGCCGCCCGACATGTTGCTCGCGCACGCGGTCGTAATCTCCGCGCACCTCTTCCAGGAAGTTTCCGCGTTCGCCGCCGAGCAGTTTTGAGACGACACCGACCGCACGCGACGCATCCTTGACGTAAATGACGCCCGCGGGATAGTTCGGCGCAATCTTGACCGCCGTATGCGCCTTCGACGTCGTTGCACCGCCGATCAGCAGCGGCACTTCGAAACCTTCGCGTTTCATTTCGCGCGCCACGTGCGCCATTTCTTCGAGCGACGGCGTGATCAGTCCGCTCAGACCGACCGCATCGGCCTTTTCCGCGCGCGCCGTCGCAAGAATCTTTGCCGCCGGCACCATCACGCCGAGGTTGACGACCTCGTAGTTGTTGCACTGCAGCACGACCGCGACGATGTTCTTACCGATGTCGTGCACGTCGCCCTTGACCGTCGCCATGACGATCTTGCCCTTGGCGCGCGCATTCGCGTCCTTTTCGGCTTCGATGTACGGCAGCAGGTGAGCGACGGCTTTCTTCATCACGCGCGCGGACTTGACGACCTGCGGCAAAAACATCTTGCCGGAACCGAACAGGTCGCCGACGATATTCATGCCGTCCATCAGCGGCCCCTCGATCACGTCGAGCGGGCGCACCGCTGCCTGGCGCGCTTCCTCCGTATCCGCTTCGATATAGTCGGTAATGCCGTGCACCAGTGCATGCGCAAGGCGTTCGTTGACGGGCGCTTCGCGCCAGGCCAGATCTTCGCCGCTGCGCTTGCCGCCGCCCTTGACGCCTTCGGCCGCGGCCAGCAGCCGCTCGGTCGCGTCCGCGCGCCGGTTCAGCACTACGTCCTCGACCAATTCGCGCAGCTCGGCCGGAATGTCCTCGTACACCGCGAGTTGCCCCGCGTTGACAATGCCCATGTCCATGCCCGCTCGAATCGCGTGATACAAAAACACGGAATGAATCGCCTCACGCACCGCGTTGTTGCCCCGGAACGAAAACGACACGTTGCTGACGCCGCCGCTGACATGCACTGCCGGCATGCGCCGCTTGATTTCCCGGCACGCCTCGATGTAGGCGACGCCGTAGTTATTGTGTTCCTCGATGCCCGTCGCGATCGCGAAAATGTTCGGATCGAAGATGATGTCGTGCGCCGGAAAGCCGACCCGCTCCGTCAACAGCTTGTAGGCGCGTTCGCAGATGTCCGCCTTGCGCTCGACCGTCTCGGCCTGGCCCGTCTCGTCGAACGCCATGACGACGACCGCCGCACCGTAGCGCCGCGCAAGCCGCGCCTGTTCGAGAAACGGCGCTTCGCCTTCCTTCAGGCTCAGCGAATTGACGATCGCCTTGCCCTGCACACAGCGCAGTCCCGTCTCGATAATCTCCCACTTCGACGAGTCGATCATCACCGGCACGCGCGCGACATCCGGCTCGGCGGCGATCAGGTGCAGGAATTTCTCCATAGCCGCAACGCCGTCTAGCATGCCCTCGTCCATGTTGACGTCAATGATCTGCGCCCCGTTCGCGACCTGCTCGCGCGCGACCTCGACCGCCGTTTCGTAATCATCGTCCGCGATCAGCTTACGGAACTTCGCCGAGCCGGTGACGTTGGTACGCTCGCCGACGTTGACGAAGTTGCTCTCCGGGCCCACCGTCAGCGGCTCAAGGCCCGACAGCCGCAACCGCGGTTCGATGTCCGGCAGCGCGCGCGGCTTGAGACCTTTCACCGCGGCGGCGATCGCCTCGATGTGCGCCGGCGTCGTGCCGCAGCAGCCGCCGACGAGATTGACGAGCCCGCTTGCGGCCCACTCGCCCAGATGCCGCGCCATGTCTTCGGGCGTCTCGTCATAGCCGCCGAACTCGTTCGGCAGCCCGGCGTTCGGATACGCGCTGACGTAACACGGTGCAATCCGCGATAACTCCTCGATGTACTGGCGCAGTTCCGCCGGGCCCAGCGCGCAATTGAGGCCCACCGCCAGGGGCTGTGCGTGCGCAATCGAATTGAAGAATGCCTCAGTTGTCTGGCCGGACAGCGTGCGGCCGCTCAAGTCCGTGATCGTGCCGGATACGATCAGCGGCAGACGCCGCCCGATCTCGTCGAACAGCGTCTCTATCGCGAACAGAGCTGCCTTGCAGTTGAGCGTGTCGAACACGGTTTCGACGAGCAGGATGTCGGCGCCGCCGTCGACGAGTCCGCGCGCCGCCTCGCCATAGGCTTCGGCGAGCTCCGTAAAACTGATGTTGCGAAAGCCGGGATTATTGACGTCCGGCGAAAGCGATGCGGTGCGATTGGTCGGGCCGAGTGCGCCCGCAACCCAGCGCGATGTGCCGGTCTCTTCCGCAACCTCATCGGCGACCGCACGCGCAAGCGCCGCGCCGGCCTCGTTCAGTTCATACGCGAGCGCTTCGGCACCGTAGTCGGCCTGCGCGACGCGCGTCGAATTGAACGTGTTGGTTTCGATGATGTCTGCGCCGGCATCGAGATAGGCGCGATGAATCGCGCGAATGATGTCGGGCTGCGTCAGCGTCAGCAAATCGTTGTTGCCGCGCAAATCATGCGAGTGGTCGGCGAAGCGAGTACCGCGGTAGCCGGCTTCGTCAAGCTTGTAGCTCTGGATCAGCGTGCCCATGCCACCGTCGAGCACAACGATGCGCTCCGCAAGAAGTTTTTGTAGTGCATTCATCAGAACGATCCGGTAGGAGTAGCTTCCGCTGCAATGGCCGGCACGGCGGATTCGCGGCTGACGCCGCTTTCACGCGGTTTGAGCCCCAGCACGCGACAGATTGCGACCGTCAGCGCCGCGCGGTTGAGAGTATAGAAGTGAAACTCGTGTACGCCTTCGGCCTTGAGGCGCCGGCACTGCTCCGCGGCGACGCTCGCGGCGACCAGTTGACGCGTTTCCGGCTCGTCGTCGAGCCCGTCGAACAGCTTCGCGAGCCACTTCGGCACGCTGGCGCCGCAGGCGGCACTGAACTTGAGCACCTGTGTGAAATTCGTTACCGGCAGAATTCCCGGCACCAACGGCGCATCGATGCCGGCCGCACGTACGCGGTCGCGAAACCGCAAGTATACGTCGGCATCGAAAAAGTATTGTGTAATCGCGCGGCTCGCACCGGCGTCGATCTTCGCCTTGAGATTGTCCAGGTCGGCTTCCGGCGAAGCTGCATCGGGGTGCGTTTCCGGATGCGCGCCGACGCTGACTTCGAAGTCGCCGATGCGCTTCAGGCCGGCGACCAGTTCGGCAGCGCGCGTATAACCGCCCGGATGCGGCACGAAGCGCGTTGCGCCGGCCGGAGGGTCGCCGCGCAGCGCGACCACGTGGCGGATGCCCGCCTCCCAGTAACGCTCGGCGACCGCGTCGATCTCAGCGCGCGTTGCGCCGACGCAAGTCAGATGCGCCGCCGGTTCGAGTTCAGTCTCGCGGCGGAGGCGTTCAACAGTCGCATGCGTGCGTTCGCGCGTCGAACCGCCGGCGCCGTAGGTCACCGAGACGAAATCCGGCGCGAGCGGTGCGAGATGCTGAATCGCACCCCACAGTGCCGTCTCCATGTCGCGGGTCTTTGGTGGAAAGAATTCGAATGAAACCCGCACCCGGCCGGAGCCGGAGCGCGGCGCGCAATCCTTCGCATCTGTCATTTTCAAGCGCCTTTGACGCGCCTTTAGCAGTATTTCTATCTCGCCCCGCAAACGCGTCACGAAACTCGGCGAGCGCGGGCAACAAAAAACCCGCATTCAGCTTGAGCTAAAGCGGGTGGCACCTCTTTAGCGGTACTTTTAGCGCGCCCGCAAGCTGATCATCAAATCGGCGCGGTCCCTGAAGGACGGTTTAAGTATGGGAAATCGCGCCCCGAGTGTCAACACAGGATTTGACAAGGCCATTCAGGGGTCACATATTCAGTAACGGAATCCCAAAACAGCAGGACGCAACCGATGGCCCGTTTCAGCAAGTTCCATGTAATCAAAAGCTTGGCGCTCCCGCTTGTGCTGGGCCCGCTGTTCATCGCGCCGGAGGCCGCGTTCGCCGGCGCTGCCGATATTCCAACGACGCAAGTAGTGCCCGCCCCCGCCGGGGCGGGCGCCGCGCGGCACAGCGAAAACCTGGGGCAGATCACGGTCAACGGCCGCAAGCTCACGCCGATCTGCATTCTCGACACGATCAAGTTCGCGCTGGACCGCGCTTATTCGACCAGCCCGGCCGACGCCGACCTGCTCGTGTGCCGGTTCGTCAAGGTCACCGGCAGCCATCTTGCGAATCATCTTTGGTGCGCTACCAATGCGCAGATCACGGCCCAGTACGAGAACGCCAGGACAGCGCCGCGCCCCGGCATCGGGTCGATGCTGCGCAGCAGCCACGGCGTGGCGTCAGCTTCGCTGCTTGCGGCGAATCTGCCCGAAGTCAATTCGTCGAAGATCAAGGCGCTGATGGCCAAGCTGCCGCACGAGCCGCTGGCGAAGTGCCTGTAAGCCTGTTTATTGGTCTCCGGCTTTGCCGCTTGCAGGTTCCGGTACGGCTTTCATTAATGCGTGAAATCGGCTGTAGTTGATAGGCAGTTCGAATGCTACGTTGCGGCCCCTGAGAGCCTGGAGCGCCAGTAGCACAGGGTGCGACGACTCTCTGCTTTCCATACGGGAAATGTTCAGCTGCACCGCCTGGACTTCTTCCCGCCGCCACCACTGCCGATTCGTTTCGCAAGTCAGCGTCTTGTTCACGTGTGAACTGCCGATCGTGGAAATATGGCATACCAGTTTGTCGGCATCCCTGCCACTCATGGAGTAATCGCGATGCAACGCCGCCTTGATCGCCTGCAACGCCTGCATCTGGCTGCTGGTGACGGTGATGGCGCCGAGCGAGCTGCCCTGCAACTGAATCCTTTTTTGAACCGGCTGCGCTGCCGGCTGCGACTGTGCGGCCAGTGAAAGTGCCGGCAGTGCGAGAATACCGAGAAGTGCGGCTATCAGAAATTTATTGCTCATTATTCACCTCCTTCTGCCCTGCCGGCAGCGCCTTCATCAGGGCGTGAAACCGACCGTAGTCGATCGGAATCGCGAATGCGGCGTTCCGACCATGCAGGGTCTGCAACGCGGCGACGAGGCCGCCGGTTCGCCCGGCCATGTTTGATAGCATCATTTGCACGGCTTGCACCTCTTCGCGGCGCCACCACTGCCGATTAGTCTCACAACGCAACGTCTTGTTGATATGCGTGCCGCCGATCTTTGAAATGTGACATACCAGCTTGTCGGCATCGGCGGCATCCGTCGAATATTCTCTATGCAGCGCCGCCTTGATCGCCTGCAACGCCTGAATCTGGCTGCTGGTGACGGTGATGGTACCGAGCGAGCTGCCCTGCAACTGAACCTTTTTTTGAACCGGCTGCGCTGCCGGCTGCGACTGTGCAGCCAGCGAAAGTGCCGGCAGTGCGACAATACCGAGAAGTGCGGCTATCAGAAATTTATTGTTCATTACTCGCCTCCTTCTGCGCTGCCGGCAGCGCCTTCATCAGTGCACGAAACTTGCCGTAAGCGATCGGCAGTTAAAACGCAACATAGCGGCCTTTGAGTGCCTGCAACTCGGCTACAAGGCCGCCCGCCGCACCCGCAGACCTGCAAACATCCAGCTGGACCGCCTGGGCTTCTTCGCGGCGCCACCATTGCCGGTTCTTATTCTGGCGCTCGCCCCGCGCCTCATGGGCCTACGGTCCTAGGCCAAGTATAGTTCAGCCTTCGGCGGACCGCAGGTTGATGACGATTGGCAGTGGGAGGTATCGCCCCGGCTGCGGAGGCCGGGCGGCGGCAGTATACTTGCATGTTCCAGATCATTATTTCGACAAGGCCCGCAGCAGGAAGGAGAACAGGCCGTGACAATGAAGGCCGCCGCGAGAATCAAAACGCCTAAAAGCCCCCGCCCCGGTTCGTTCATTTTTGCCTTTGCCGCCGCCATGACCGCCGTCTCGATGCCCGCCGGCGCTGCGCCGTTCGGTTTCGACAATGTCGTGCAGCAAGCGAAGGAGCTCGCCGCCAAGCCGTTTCAGCCGCCGAAACCGATCCCGGATTTTCTCAAGAACATCAGCTACGACGCGTTCCGCGATATCCGCTTCAAGCCCGAGCAGGCGTTGTGGCACCAGTCGAATACGAAATTTCAGGTCATGCTGATTCATCCGGGGCTGTATTACGACCACTCGGTGGCGATCAACATTATCGACGCGGCGGGCGTTCACCAGGTGCAGTATTCGACGACGTATTTTGACTACGGGCACAACAAGTTCGTCGACAAGATTCCCGCCGACCTGGGCTTTGCCGGATTCAAGCTTACTTACCCGCTGCACACCAAGGACGTACAGAACCAGTTCATCGTGTTCGCCGGCGCAAGTTATTTTCGCGCGGTCGGCGCCGACGAAAACTTCGGCCTGTCGGCCCGCGGCCTTGCCGTCGACACTGGTTTGCAGACCGGCGAGGAGTTCCCGTTCTTCAAGGAATTCTGGCTGGTGCGCCCGGCGCCGGATGCCGACCAGATGATGGTTTATGCGCTGCTCGACAGCAAGCGCGTGACAGGTGCCTACCAGTTCCTGATCAAGCCGGGCGACACGACCACGGTCGATGTCAAGGCAACGCTGTTCGAGCGCGCCAAGATCGACGAGCTCGGTATCGCGCCGCTCACCAGCATGTTCTTTTACGGCGAGGATTCCGATCGGCCGAAAGGCTACTGGCGCCCGGAGGTCCACGATTCCGACGGCCTGCTGGTGCATTCGAGCACCGGCGAATGGATCTGGCGGCCGCTGATCAACCCGTCGCAGCTCGTTATCAGTTCGTTCCAGTTGACCAATCCGCGCGGCTTCGGCCTGATGCAGCGCGACCGGCACTTCTACGACTATGAAGATCTCGAAGCGCGCTACGACACGCGCCCAAGCGCCTGGATCGAACCGAAAGGCGATTGGGGCGATGGCGCCGTCACGCTGGTCGAAATCCCAAGCGACAAGGAAGTGAACGACAACATCGTCGCGTTCTGGGTGCCGAAGACGGTGCCGAAGGTCGGCGATCCGATTAACATCGCCTATACGCTCAACTGGACGGACTACGCGCCCGAGCCGCCGTCGGGCAAGGTGACCGGCACCTACATCGGCGATGGCGATACGCCCGGCAGCAAACGCATCGTGCTCGACTTCGACAGCAAGGAACTGTCGGGCTTGCCGGACAATGCCGATGGTCACGGCGTGATCACCGTCGGCGACGGCGGTAAATTGCTGCAGAACAATATCGAGCGCAACCCCGTGACCGGCGGCTGGCGGCTGGTGTTCCAGATCAAGCCGCCGAACAAGCCGCTCGAATTACGGGCCTTCCTGAAAAACGGCAACGATACGGTATCGGAGACATGGAGCTTCCTGCTGCCGCCGCCACCCTGAGTCCGCCACCCGCCCCGGCGGATTCCGACGATGCCGGTCGGCGTCTGCCGGTGCGGTGCTGCGAGGCGGCGACGGTCGCGCCGCTGGACGACTGGCGCCTCGCCAGCGAGCGCGTGCGCGCCTACCTCGCGCGCCTCGACCTCGATCCCGGTGAGGTCCGCGAGTTGGCCGAAGCGGCCATTGCCGCGGCCGCACGCGAGCCGGCCTGGGCCTCCGGCGAAGGTGCGGTAACGCTGGTAATGGACGCGCTTACCGCCATGCTTGCGCGGCGCGCGGAGCCGACGCCGACAGGCGCCGCGACCCCCACGGCCGCCTCGGCGATCTGGCGCCTGCGCAACTGGCTTGCCGCGGGCAAGCACCCGGTACCGGAGACCGCGCTGGAAACCGACGCCGCCGGCCATCTGCGCTTTGCGGCGATGCCGCCGATTCGGCGCATCAACATGGCGCCGGTCAAGATCGATCGCCGGCCGGCGCCGTGGCGCTGGCTCGGGCGCCTGTGGGGAGCCGGCTGATGGCGCCGCTGTCGCGCAAGCAACTGCGCGCCGCCAACCCGCACTGGCGCCGCGCGGCGACGCTGCGCCACCTGGTGCTGTTCGTGCTGCTCGCGATCCAGACGACGATCGCCGGCGAATACATGATCCAGATCCTGCCCTACCACGGCCAGACCTGGCTCGAAATCGCGATCATCGCCACTTTCATCGCGCTGTTCGCGTGGATTTCGGTCGGCTTCTGGACCGCACTCGCCGGTTTTTTCACGCTGCTGTTCAACGCGCGCTGGCACGCAATTACGCGCATCTGCAAGGCCCGTGGCAGCGACTCGGCGGCGCTCGCGCCGACGGCAATCCTGATGCCGGTTTACAACGAGGACGCGCGCCGCGTGTTCGCGGGCCTGCGCACGACGTACCTGTCTTTGCAGGCGACCGGCCAGCTCGATCACTTCCACTTCTTCGTATTGAGCGACACGACGGACGCCGTGCGCGGCGTCGAGGAAGAACTCGAATGGGCGGCGATGTGCCGCGAGCTCGGCGCGTTCGGCCGCGTACACTACCGGCGCCGGCGCACGCACATCAAACGCAAGAGCGGCAACATCGCGGATTTCTGCCGCCGCTGGGGCAGCCAGTTCCGCTACATGATTATCTTTGACGCCGACAGCGTCATGGCCGGCACCACGCTGGTGCGCATGGTACAGATGATGGAAGTGCGCCCCGAGGCCGGCATCATCCAGACGCCGCCGGTCACCGCAAATCGCATTTCGCTGTTCGCGCGCATTCAGCAGTTCGCGAACCGCGTCTACGGGCCAATGTTCACCGCCGGCATTCATTTCTGGCAGCTCGGCGAAGCCTATTACTGGGGCCACAACGCGATCATCCGCATCAAGCCGTTCGTCGAGCACTGCGCGCTGTCGCGGCTGCCGGGCGAACCGCCGCTCGGCGGCGAGATTCTCAGCCACGACTTCGTCGAAGCCGCGCTGATGCGCCGCGCCGGCTGGGAAGTGTGGGTCGCCTACGACCTCGGCGGCAGTTACGAGGAAACGCCGCCGACGCTGCTCGACGAACTCAAGCGCGACCGCCGCTGGTGCCAGGGCAACCTCCAACACCTGCGGCTGATGGGCATGAAGGGCCTCGCCTCGGCGCACCGCGCAATGTTCATCAACGGCGTCATGGCCTACACCTCGGCGATGATCTGGCTGCTGTTCCTGGTGCTGTCGACCGCCGAAGTCGCGGTGCAGGCGCTGGTGCCGACGCAGTATTTTTCGTCCAAGCCCAGTCTGTTTCCGATCTGGCCCGAATGGCATCCGGACTGGGCGCTGGCGCTGGTCGCCTCGACCGCGGCGCTGCTGTTCCTGCCAAAGCTGTTGTCATGGCTGCTGTTGCTCGTCAAGCGCAACCCGCCGGTGCGCCTGTTCGGCGGCTTTTTTGCGCTCAGCGTCAGCGTCGTCTTCGAAACCGTCGTCGCCAGCCTGCTCGCGCCGATCCGCATGCTGTTCCACACCAAGTTCGTGCTGACGACGCTGCTCGGCCGCCAGGTCAAATGGGGCAGCCAGGTGCGCGAGGACGCCGAGACCGACTGGCTCACGGCGATCCGCTACCACGGCGGCGCGACGATCATCGCGATCGCCTGGGCGGCCGGCGTCTACTGGCTCAACCCGTCGTTCTTCTGGTGGCTCGCGCCGATTGTTATCGCGCTGGTGTTTTCGGTGCCGTTGTCGGTTTACTTCAGCCGGGTGCGGCTCGGCCGCCTGACGCGCCACCTGAAACTCTTTTCGATTCCGGAAGAAATCGTGCCGCCGCCGGAACTCGCGGCATTGAACGAGCATCTCGCGCCGCTCGACGCACGCCAGGCCGATGTATTCCGGCACACCATCGTCGACCCGCACACCAACGCGATCCACATCGCGATGCTGCGTCTGAAGACCAGCATGCCGCCCGAAAAGGCCAAGCGCCTGCAACGCCTGCGAACCAAGGCGCTGACGCTCGGTCCAAACAAGCTGACCGAACTCGACAAGTCCGACTTGCTCCAGGACATCGACAGCCTGAACGCGCTGCACCGCGGCGTGTGGCAGATACGCGATCCGGGGCTGAGTGCGGAGTGGGGTCTGGCGTAAGAAAGTGCCCAGGACTAAGTGCCTGGGACTGAGTGGGAAAAGAGTGGTACGCCTACTCTAATCTTCTCTTCGGAGCTACGTGAGAAGCCGCCATTGTCAAATGGATGCGTCAAGAGGATGCGGACTCTTCTCTTAACTTAGTCCTAGGCACTTAGTCCTAGGCACTATTGCGGGAGAACAAAATGCACAAGAAGCTACTGTTACTTTTGGGCGCCCTGCTGCCCCTGAGCGCCTTCGCGGCAACCGTCCCGCAATCCGCTTATCAGTCCATGCAATGGCGCCTCGTCGGGCCGTTCCGTGCCGGCTGGGCGACGGCGGTTTCGGGCGTGCCCGGCAATCCGGATGTGTGGCTGTTCGGCAGCGCCGACGGCGGCGTCTGGAAAAGCAGCGACGACGGCGTTACCTGGCAATCGATCTTCGATGCCGCCGGCGGCTCGTCGATCGGCGCGCTCGCGGTCGCGCCTTCCGACGCGAATACGATCTATGTCGGCACGGGCCAGGTCGCGACACGCTACGACATCGCATCCGGCAACGGCGTGTATAAATCGACGGACGGCGGCAAGACCTGGCAGCATATGGGCCTTGCCGCGACACGTCACATCGGTCGCATCCTCGTCGACCCGCATCATCCCGACACCGTGCTGGTCGCAGCGCTCGGCCGGGTGTTCGGCCCGAGCAGCGACCGCGGCGTTTACCGCTCGGACGACGGCGGCAAGACATGGGAAAAGACGTTGTACGTCAATGCCGACACCGGCATCGTCGATCTCGCGTTCGACTCCGAAGATCCGTCCATCGTCTACGCCGCTGCATGGCAGGATCGCATACGCCCGTGGCTCGATTATTTCGAGGCGCCGGTCGGAGCGCACAGCGGCATTTACAAGAGCACCGACGAAGGCCGCACCTGGCAGCGGCTCTCCGGCAACGGCTTGCCCGGCGGCGCGCTCGGGCGCATCGGCGTCGCGGTCGCGCGCGGCAGTCATGGGCGCATCGTCTATGCGGCGATTCAGAGCGACACCGCCGGCGGCGTTTATCGTTCCGACGATGCCGGCGCGCACTGGACCCGCGTCAACGACAGTACGGCGCTCGCAAGCTCCTACTTCGGTCACATCCGCGTCGCGCCCAACGACCCGAACACCATCTATATTCCGATCCAGTCGATCCATCGTTCGACCGACGGCGGCAAGACGTTCACGATCATCAAGGGTGCGCCTGGCGGCGACGATTACCACACGCTGTGGATCAGCCCGGATCATCCCGAACGCATGATCACCGGCGCCGACCAGGGCGCCGTCGTCACCGTCAACGCTGCGAAAACCTGGTCGAGCTGGTACAACCAGCCGACCGGGCAGTTCTACCACGTCGAAACCGACAACCGCTTCCCGTATTGGATTTACGGCGGTCAGCAGGACAGCGGCACAGTCGCGATCAAGAACCGCAGTGATTACGGCGAGATCACCTATCGCGACTGGTACTCGGTCGGCGGCGACGAGCGCGACTTCGATATTCCCGACCCGCGCGACGCGAACATTGTTTACGCAAGCGGCTTGGGCGGCCACGTGAACCGCTTCGACGCGCGCACCGGCCAATCGCAGAACATTTCGCCGTGGCCGATTTCGACCTATGCCGCGCGTCCGAACACCGTCAAAAACCGCTACACGTGGTTCACGCCGATGGCGATCCGCCACAAGCCGCCGTACACGCTCTACGTCGGCGCGCAGCACTTGTTCGCGACCACCGACGAAGGCGAACACTGGGAAAAGATCAGCCCCGACCTCACGGGCGCGCGCCAGGGTGCCAAAGGCTGCAACGCGCCGCACGTGCCGATATCGGAGGCGACTGCCTGCGGCTTCGGTGTGATCTACAGCATTGAACCGTCACCGGCCGACGGTAACGAAATCTGGATCGGCACCGACAACGGCCGCGTGCAACTGACGCGCGACAATGGCAAGACCTGGCACGACGTCACGCCGAAAGCGGTGCGCGACTGGAGCAAGATTGCGTCGGTCGACGCTTCCGCGCTCTACCCCGCCGCCGCCTACATTGCCGTCGACCGCCACCGCGTCGGCGACTTTACGCCGCACGTCTATCGCACGCACGATTACGGCCGTACCTGGACGTCGATCACCGCCGGCCTGCCGCATAACGGATTCATCAACGTCGTGCGTGCCGATCCGCAGCAGAAAGGCCTGCTCTATGCCGGTACGAACACGGGCGCCTACGTCTCGTTCGACGACGGCGGCCACTGGCAGCCACTGTCGCTGAACCTGCCGGCGACCTCGGTGCGCGACCTGACGATTCACGCCGGCGACCTCGTCGCCGCGACGCTCGGCCGTGCGTTCTGGGTGCTCGACGACTTAAGCCCGCTGCGCCAGATCGCCGCCGGCGAACTGGATAACAAGTCCGCCTATTTGTTCAAGCCGGCGACGGCGATCCGCATACGCCGCGACGAAAACCGCGATACGCCGCTGCCGCCGGAAGAGCCCGCCGGCCAGAACCCGCCCGCCGGCGCGATCATCGACTACTACCTCAAGAGCGGCGCACGCACAGTCTCGCTCGCGATCTACGACGGCCACGGCAAGCTCGTGCGCCGCTATGCAAGCAACCAACCGCCGCAAAAGCGCAACGCCTTCCGCTATTTTGCGAAGAGCTGGATCAAGCCCGCACCGCGGCCGGGCATTGACGCGGGCGAACATCGCTTTGTCTGGAACCTGCGCTACCCCCTGCCCGACGCAATCCGCTTCGGCTACACCATCGCCGCCGTAGCCGGCGAAAACACGCCGCTCGAACCGCAGGGCGCACTGGTGCTGCCGGGCCGATACGAAGTGAAGCTGACGGTCGACGGCCACACCTACAAGCAGCCGCTCACCGTCGAAATGGACCCGCGCGTGCACGTGAGCAAGAACGCGCTGCAGGAACAGCTTGCCCTGGAACAGAAGATCGAGGCCGCGCTGGCGAAAGATTACACGGCGTATCAGCAGGTACGCTCATTGCGCGCGCAACTCGATCGGCGCAAGTCACAGGCTCATGGCGACGTCGTGCAGGCGGTTGAACGTGCCGATGTCGCGACGGAGAAACTGCTGAACAAAGCCCCACACGATAGCCATGACTTGAGTGGCCTCAACGGCCGGCTTACCTCGTTCTACGGCGCCATCGGCGCCGCCGATCGCGCGCCAACCGCGCCGCAACGCGAAGCGGTGAAACTCTATCTCGGTTACCTCGATCACACGCTCGCCGAATGGCGCCGATTCAAGAGCAGCGAGCTTGCGCACCTTAACGCGCAGCTTCGCCAGGGCGGTCTTAAGCCAATTACGGACCTGACGATTCCGCCGCCGGATCACGCGCCGGCAATGCCGGACGATATTGACTAGGCGGCCTGACGGCCGCCGGTACGTGGTTAGTGGTTAGTGGTAAGAGGTTAGAGGAAGCGGGTCTTCCATCTTATTCTTCACCACTAACCACTGACCACTGACCACTGACCCCGCGGCGGAGCCGCCCGGCGGAGCCGCGCTGATATACTGGCACCATCAGGGTTGAACCGGACTCACAAGGATGAAACCTCGCCTCACCGTTTCGTCGCTGGATTACGACCGGCTCGAAGAATTGCTGGAAAAATTGCCGGCAAACGCGTTTCCGGGCAAGGCCGAGCTGCTGGCTGAACTCGACCGCGCCGATGTCGTCGCGCCGGAAGAAGTGCCGCCGACAGTCGTGACAATGAATTCGACGGTGCGCTTCGCGATCGAGTCGTCCGGCCAGGAGTTTTCGCTGACGCTGGTCTACCCGAAGGACGCCGGCACCGACGGTACGATTTCGATCCTCGCGCCGGTCGGCAGCGCGCTGCTCGGCCTTTCCATCGGCGACGCGATCGAATGGC
>DASSOO010000235.1:0-6775 GCA_035700455.1 Gammaproteobacteria bacterium | reverse complement strand
TGCGCGGGCTGGGGTTGAGACGCCTCCATCACAGCGTCGTCGTCAGCGATACTCCCGAGAACCGCGGCATGATCGCCAAGATCGGCTACATGCTCCAGGTGGAGGAAGCCTGAAATGAAGTTGAATACATTGTCGCCGGGTGCAGGCGCCAAGCCGGCGCCGAAGCGCGTCGGTCGCGGCACCGGTTCCGGTCTCGGCAAGACCTGCGGCCGCGGGCACAAGGGCCAGAGGGCCCGTGCCGGCGGCTACCACAAGGTCGGCTTCGAAGGCGGCCAGATGCCGATTCAGCGGCGGCTGCCGAAATTCGGCTTCCGCTCGCGGATCGCCGCGCGCACCGCCGAGGTGCGCCTCGGCGAACTCGCGCACGTTGACGCCGAAGTCATCGATCTGGCAGCGCTCAAGCAGGCGGGCATCGTCCCGGCGACCGCGGAGCGCGCGAAGATCATCGTTTCGGGCAAGATCGAAAAGGCCGTCAAGGTCTCCGGCATCGGAGTGACGGCGGGCGCGCGCGCGGCAATCGAGGCCGTCGGCGGCAGCGTCACGGAGTAATATGTCCAGACCTGCAAGCAGCATGGGCTCGCTGGGTGACATCGCCCGGCTGAAGGATCTCCGCCAGCGCCTGTTTTTCCTGCTGGGCGCGCTGGTGGTGTTCCGTGTGGGCACGCACATTCCGGTGCCGGGCGTTAACCCGGTGGCGCTGGCACGCCTGTTCAACCAGAACTCGGGCACTATCCTCGACATGTTCAACATGTTCTCGGGAGGTGCGCTCAAGCGGTTGAGCATTTTTGCGCTCGGCATCATGCCGTATATTTCGGCGTCGATCATCATCCAGATGCTGACGGCGGTCATGCCGAGCCTGGAGGCGCTGAAGAAGGAAGGTCAGTCCGGGCAGCGCAAGATTACCGCGTATACGCGTTACGCGACGGTAGGTCTCGGCCTGTTCCAGTCGCTGGGTGCGGCGATTGCGCTGCAGAACGAAGGTATCGCGATCAACCCCGGGGTCGGGTTCATTTTCGTCGCGACGATTGCGCTGACGACCGGCACGCTGTTCCTGATGTGGCTCGGCGAGCAGATGACGGAACGATCGATCGGCAACGGCATCTCGATGTTGATCTTCGCCGGCATCGTCGCCGGCCTGCCGGCCGCGGTCGGCGGCAGCCTGGAATTGGTTCGTAACGGCGATCTGTCGCCGCTGGTGGCGCTGGCGATCTTCATCCTCGCCATCGGTGTGACCGCGTTCGTGGTGTTCGTCGAGCGCGGCCAGCGCCGGATCACCGTGAATTACGCCAAGCGCCAGCAGGGCCGGCGCATGTACGCCGCGCAAAGTTCGCACCTGCCGCTCAAGCTCAATATGTCGGGCGTGATTCCGCCGATTTTCGCGTCGAGCATCATCCTGTTCCCGTCGACGCTCGGGCAGTGGGTCGGCACGACCAAGGGACTCGGCTGGCTGCAGACGTTCTCGGCGGTCCTGTCGCCGGGCCAGCCGGTGTACGCGGTCATATATTCGGCGCTGATCATCTTCTTCTGCTTCTTCTACACCGCGCTGGTGTTTAATTCGCGGGAGACGGCGGACAACCTGAAGAAGTCGGGTGCGTTCATTCCGGGTATCCGCCCGGGCAAACAGACAGCCGACTACATCGACAACGTGCTGTCGAAGCTGACCCTGTGGGGCGCGATTTACGTCACCGCCGTATGCCTGCTGCCGACGTACCTGATCGTTTATACCAACGTGCCGTTTTATTTCGGCGGCACGTCGCTGCTGATCATCGTCGTCGTGGTCATGGACTTCATGGCCCAGCTGCAGGCCCACATGATGTCGCATCAGTACGAGGGGCTGCTCAAGAAAGCGAACCTCAAGGGCTATGGGCGAGCGGGCTCGTTGCGTTAAGGCAGGAGCACTGTTTTAGGCAGTCGTTCAGTGCCTAGCGCCGGGGACTGAGTAGGGAAGAATCAGGTTTTTTACTTGGTCCTAGGCACTCAGTCCTAGGCACTGAGAGAAAGCGGAACGAACAGCGCAACGGTTTCGTTGCCGCGTGGAGCGAGAGATGAAAGTAAGAGCATCAGTCAAGAAAATGTGCCGCCACTGCAAGATCATCCGCCGCGGCGGCGTGGTCCGCGTGATCTGCTCGGATGCGCGCCACAAGCAGCGCCAAGGTTGATTAGGCGGCTGCAATTAGTTATATTTGCGCGTTTCGCTTCGCGAGCGCAGCGCGCGGCAATCTGAGGAGTTCGAGGCCCATGGCCCGCATTGCTGGGATCAACATACCGGTCAACAAGCACGCGGTAATCGCGTTGACTTCGATTTTTGGCATCGGCCACAGCCGCGCGGAAAAAATCTGTGCGGCCGCCGGCGTCAATCCGGCCGCGCGCGTCAAGGACCTCACCGACGCCGAGGTCGAGGCGCTGCGCACCGAGGTCGGCCGCTATCCGGTGGAGGGCGACCTGCGCCGCGAAGTGTCGATGAATATCAAGCGGCTGATGGATCTCGGCTGCTACCGCGGCCAGCGCCACCGCCGCGGCCTGCCGCTGCGCGGTCAGCGTACCCGCACCAACGCGCGTACCCGCAAGGGTCGTTTGCGGCCGGTCAAGTAACACCCGTCAGAGTCACACGGTACAGGACACAAGCGTTTTATGGCCCAAGCCAGCAGCAGAGCACCGCGCAAGCGCGTCAAGAAGACAGTGGTCGATGCGATCGCGCACGTCCATGCGTCGTTCAACAACACGATCGTGATGATCACCGACCGGCAGGGCAACGCGCTGTGCTGGGCGACCTCGGGCGGCTCGGGCTTCCGCGGTTCGCGCAAGAGCACGCCGTTCGCCGCCCAGGTCGCGGCCGAACGGGCCGGAACGGCGGCCCAGGATTACGGGGTCAAGAACCTCGAAGTGCAGGTCAAGGGCCCCGGCCCCGGCCGCGAATCGGCGGTGCGCGCACTGCACAACGTCGGTTTCAAGATCACCAATATCACGGACGTGACGCCGATTCCGCACAACGGCTGCCGTCCGCCGAAGAAGCGCAGGGTTTAAGATGGCGAGATACACCGGACCCAAGTGCAAGCTCGCGCGCCGCGAGGGCACCGACCTGTTTCTGAAGAGCGGTGTCCGCCCGCTCGAATCCAAGTGCCGCATTGACTCCGTACCGGGTCAGCACGGCCAGCGCCGCAGCCGCCTGTCCGACTACGGCGTGCAGTTGCGCGAAAAGCAGAAGCTGCGCCGCATGTACGGCGTGCTCGAGCGTCAGTTTCGCCGCTACTACAAGGAAGCCGCGCGGCTGCGCGGCGCAACCGGCGAAAACCTGCTGCAACTGCTGGAACGGCGCCTCGACAACGTCGTTTACCGGATGGGCTTCGCGGCGACGCGCGCCGAAGGTCGTCAGCTCGTCAGTCACAAGGCGATCACTGTCAACGACCAGATCGTCAATATTCCGTCCTACCAGGTCAAGCCTGACGACGTAATTTCGGTTCGCGAGAGCGCGCGCAAACAGTTGCGCATCCAGGCGGCGATGGAGATCGCGAAACAAGTCGGGTTGCCTGACTGGGTCGAGGTCGACGAGAAGAAGTGGGCCGGCATTTTCAAGGCCATTCCCGGTCGTGCCGACTTGTTGCCCGATATCAACGAGAATCTCGTCGTCGAGCTTTATTCCAAGTAATTTTTGCTGATAGTCTGAAAGATTCAGAGAGGGTTTATACCCATGGCTTCCGTAACAGAATTTCTCAAGCCGCGCGTCGTAAACGTGCAGGCTCTTTCCGGCCGGCGCGCGAAGGTCGTGCTCGAGCCGCTGGAACGCGGCTTCGGCCACACTCTGGGCAATGCGCTTCGACGCATCCTGTTGTCGTCGATGCCCGGCTGCGCCGTCGTCGAGGTCGAAATCGAGGGCGTGCTGCACGAGTACACGACGATTGAGGGCGTGCAGGAAGATGTCGTCGACATTCTGCTCAACCTGAAGAACCTCGCGATTGTCATGCACGGCCGCGACGAGGCGACCCTGAAGCTTTCCAAGGAAACTGCCGGGCCGGTACTTGCGAGCGACATCCAGCTTGACCACGACGTCGAGATCAAGAATCCGGACATGGTGGTCGCGCACGTCAACAAGGGCGGCGCCCTCAAGATGACGCTGTACGTGCGCCGCGGCCGCGGCTATGAGCCAGCGACGCTGCGTCACGAAGACGAGGAAGCCACCCGGCCGATCGGGCGGCTGCAGATCGATGCATCGTTCAGCCCGGTGCGGCGTGTGTCGTACGCGGTCGAAAGCGCGCGTGTCGAGCAGCGCACCAACCTCGACAAGTTGATCATCGACATCGAGACCAACGGCACGATTGACCCGGAAGAAGCGATTCACCGCGCGGCAGCGATCCTGCAGAACCAGCTTTCGGTGTTCGTCGACCTCAAGGGCGGCGAAGCCGCGGCCAGCCACGGCCGCGAGAGCAACGTCAATCCGATCCTGCTGCAGAAGGTCGACGATCTTGAGCTCACGGTGCGCTCGGCCAACTGCCTCAAGCAGGAAAACATCCATTACATCGGCGACCTGGTACAGAAGACCGAGGTCGAACTGCTGAAGACGCCGAACCTCGGGAAGAAGTCGCTGACCGAGATCAAGGACGTGCTCGCGCAGCACGAGCTGTCGCTCGGCATGCGGTTGGAAAACTGGCCGCCGGCGGGACTGGAGCGCGAGGAAACGAAGGCGTCGGCCTGAGTGATCGGCGTCCGTTAACGAACTGGGTGAGCCATGCGTCATAGAAATTCCGGCCGGCAACTGAGCCGCACCAGCAGTCACCGTACCGCCATGTTCCGCAACATGGCCGGTTCGCTGATCCGTCACGAAATGATTCGCACGACCTTGCCCAAGGCCAAGGAGCTGCGGCGCGTCGTCGAGCCGCTGATCACGCTTGCCAAGGAAGACGGCGTCGCCAACCGGCGGCTGGCGTTCAGCCGGCTGCGCGACGACGCCAGCGTTGCCAAGCTGTTCGCGGAGCTGGGTCCGCGCTACAAGGACCGGCCCGGCGGGTACCTGCGCATCCTCAAGTGCGGTTTTCGCGCCGGGGACAATGCGCCGCTCGCGCTGGTCGAACTGGTCGACCGGCAGGTGGCGGCGGCCGAATAAGCGCCGCTTATTTCGGAACGCGAAAAGCCGGGCATCAGCCCGGCTTTTTTTTTATGCCGGTTGGCGCCTACTGCGGCGGCAGAGTGCCCGCCAGTTGCGCAATAAACGCCGTCTTCGCCGACTGCTCCAGCGAGCAGGTCCACTTGTACGCGAGATCCAGGCTTTCCGCCTGCGCATACATGCCGTGGCCGCGCACGACCGCGATGCGATGGTCGCTCAGCACTGCCGCCACCATGTCCGGCGAGCGCTCGACATACTCCGAGTACGCAATGCTGATGACCGGTACGCGAGGAAAATACAGCCGGCCCTCGAAATCCGGCGGCACGAAATCTTCGCCGTCGAGCGTCAGCGCGACGATGTGCGGTCCATGGCTGTGCACGACCGCCTGGGCTTCAGCATTGAGCCGATAGACCTTGAGATGCAGCGGCGCGTCGAGCGACGCGCCTTCGCCGCAACGGCCGTCGAGCTCGCAACGAACAAGGTCGTTGACCGACAATTCGTCGGCGCACGCGCCGGTAGGCGTGATCCAGATCGCATCGCCGTCGCGGATCGATACGTTACCGCTGTGCGCGTCATTGAGCCCATGTGCGTGCAACCGTCGGTAGCAACTTATCAGTGCCTCGCGCGGCGTCGGTGTCACAAGCCGGCCGCCTGCGGTACGCGCACGACGGCGGTGTCCAGTGTGCCGTCCGGATGCAGGGTCACGCGGCGGTACCCGGGCGGCGCGTGATCGACGACCGGCCGCTCGGCACCGGCCGTGTATTGAACGGCAGTCGACGGCGTAGTGAAGTAGCGCACGCCGTTGCGTTCGGCCCGCGTTTCCTGGTGGACGTGTCCGGCGAGCACCGCCTGCGCGCATGGGTGCCGGTCGAGCACCGCGAACAGCGCGTCGGCGTTCGCGAGGCCCATCGCATCGAGCCAGGCAGCCCCGACCGGCAGTGGCGGATGATGCAGACCAATCAGGGCATGCCGGCCGCAGCCGTCGAGCGCTGCTTCCAGCCGTTCGAGCTCAGCGGTCGCAAGCCTGCCGCCGGGCTGGCCGGCTACCGCGCTGTCGAGCGACACGATGCGCCAGCCGTCGAGATCGAACGAGTAGTCGAGCCGGATTGTCGAGCCGGCAAACGCACTGCGCATGCGCTCAGTACGATCATGATTGCCCGGCAGCGCCAGCATCGGCACCCCGAGCGGACGCACCGCGTCGGCCAGCATTCGATACGCGGCCTCGGATTCGTCCTGCGCAAGATCGCCGGTGGCCAGCAGCAAGTCCGGTACCTCCGCCGCGCCGATCACCGCCAATACCGCCGCCAGGCTCGCGCGCGTGTTGACGCCGTGCAGCCGCCCGTCCGCCTCCGCATACAAATGCGTGTCGGTGATATGGATAATCGTGCGGCTTTCACCGCTGTTGGCTTTGGGATACGCTTTCATCTTTGCCGACGATAATCCAGACCCGGAAGGACCAATGTCAAGCCGCACCACGAAACTGACAGAAGAAATCTACCAATACATGCTCGACGTTTCTGTGCGCGAACCCGGCGTTTTGCGCCGCCTGCGGCAGGAGACTGCGGGTCTTCCGAACGCCAATTTACAGATTTCCCCGGAGCAGGGGCGGCTGCTCGCGCTACTGGTCCGCCTGATTGGCGCGCGCCGCTGCATCGAGGTCGGCGTGTTCACCGGCTA
>DASSOO010000234.1:0-5907 GCA_035700455.1 Gammaproteobacteria bacterium | reverse complement strand
TCTTCGGATCGACGATCGCCGAGTTGATGTTCGTGAAAATCTTGAACTCGTCGGCGCAGCGCACGTCGTAGCCGTAACTCGACGTGCCGAACGACACGATCCGTCCGCCGCCGTTGGCCCTTACCTGCCCCGGCTCGAACGGCTCGATCATCCCATGGCTTTCCACCATGCGCCGGATCCACTTGTCGGATTTGATGCTCATGTAGTGCCCTTCGGGCAACGGGTTAGTGGTTCGTGGTCAGTGGTTAGTGGTGAAAGCAAAAGCATCACGCCCTTCAAACGCACACACTCTTTCCAGCCTCTTGACTCTTACCACTGACCACTAACCCCTTACCACTTACCCTTCTTCAGTCTTCGATCTCTATCTTCGGAAACGCCGCCGTGCCGCCGGCGGCCAGCTCCGCGGCGGCATGCCGCGCAAGCTTACGGTATTCGCGCGCGATTTCGGAATCCGGTTCGGCGACGACTGTCGGACGGCCGCCGTCGGTTTGTTCGCGAATGCGGATGTCGAGCGGCAGCGCGCCGAGGAATGGCACATTGTACTGGTCCGCGAGGCGCTGGCCGCCGCCTTCGCCAAAAATCGCCTCGTGGTGACCGCACTCGGGGCAGATGAAGGTACTCATGTTTTCGACGATGCCGAGAATGCGAACGTCGACCTTCTCGAACATCTTCAGGCCCTTGCGCGCGTCGAGCAGCGCGATTTCCTGCGGTGTCGTGACGATGATCGCGCCGCTCACCGGCACGCGCTGGGCGAGCGTGAGCTGGATGTCGCCGGTACCCGGCGGCATATCGACGATGAGGTAGTCGAGGTCGTCCCAGTTGGTGTCGTTGAGGAATTGCGTCAGTGCCTGCGTGACCATCGGGCCGCGCCAGACCATCGGCGTTTCCTGGTCGACGAGAAAACCGATCGACATGCACTGCAGGCCGTGGCCGACCAGCGGGTCGATGTGCTTGCCGTCGGGACTCGTCGGCCGCCGGCCTTCGAGGCCGAGCATGCGCGGCTGGCTCGGCCCGTAAATATCCGCATCGAGCACGCCGCAGCGCGCGCCCTCGGCGGCCAGCGCCAGCGCGAGATTGACCGCGACCGTAGACTTGCCAACGCCGCCCTTGCCGGATGCGACGGCAATGAGGTTTTTGACGCCCGGCAGCGGCTTGAGCGCGCCCTGCACAGCGTGCACGCCGATGTCCCAGTCGATCGCGGCAGCCGCGACCGGCACACCGGCCGTGTCGAAGCGCTGCTTCGCCCAGGCCGCGAGCTCGTCGCGACAGCCGGCGGCCGGAAAACCGAGCTTCAGCGTGACGTTGCCGCCGTCAATGACGACGTCCGCGAACGAATTGACAATTTCGCGCCCGACGCCGGGCGCCGGCGCATCCGCAAGCGCGGCAACAATGGCATCCTTGGTGATTTGCATGAGATCGGTAACGTCCGGCCGGCGCGCAGTCTGGCTGCGCGCAAAAGCGATATTTTAACAGACGCCTGCCCGCCGCGGCTCGCTAATGCAGAGCCTGGCGGTACGGTGCGACGGCGTGCCGCAGCATCGCCTCGGTCTGCGGCCCGGTGAGATATTCACGGACGATACCGTTACCGTCGACGACGAGCGTGATCGGAATACCGTTCAGGTGGAAGTGCTGCCGCACCCAGCCGGTATCGGTAACCAGCACTGTGTAGTCGATGTTATGGCCGTACGCGAACTTCGCGACCTCGGCAGGCTTGCCGGAATCGATCGCGATACCGATCAGGCGCACGCCGCGGTGCCGCCAGCGCTGGTTGACGTGGACCAGCGCAGCAATTTCTTCCTCGCACGGCCCGCACCAGCTCGCCCAGAAATTGATGACCGTAACGGTGCCGGGCGCGCTCCGGAGAGCCACGAGGTGACCGTCGGTATCGGGCAGCTTGAGAGCCGGCAGCGGCGCGCCGACCAGGCCGGCCGCGGCCGCCGGCGCCGCGGCTGCACATCCCAGCAGGCCGACTGCCACGAGGCACAGTACGCTATGGCATAATTCGCGTTTCATTTATCCGTCGATTCCATGCCGAAACCCCGCGACATCCTCGTTACCAGCGCACTGCCCTACGCCGCCGGGCCCATCCACCTAGGCCACATGCTCGAATACACGCAGACCGACATCTGGGTGCGCTTTCAGAAGCTGCGCGGCGAGCGCTGCTATTACGTCTGCGCGGACGATGCGCACGGCACGCCGATCATGCTGAAGGCCCAACAGACGGGTGTGACACCGGAACAGTTGATAGCGCACTGGGACCGCGAACACCGCCGCGACTTCGCGGATTTCCTGATCGGCGTCGACAATTATTACACAACCCATTCGCCGGAAAACCGCGAGCTTTCCGCGTATATCTATGCGCGGCTGCGCGCCGGCGGCCATATCGTCGAACGTACGATTTCGCAGGCTTACGATGCCGAAAAGAAGATGTTCCTGCCGGATCGCTTCATCCGCGGCGAATGTCCGCGCTGCGGCACGCCGGACCAGTACGGCGATTCCTGCGAAAATTGCGGCGCAACCTATTCGCCCAGCGAACTGAAAAACCCGATCTCGGTTGTCTCGGGCACGCCGCCGGTGCAGAAGGAATCGCTGCACTACTTCGTGCGCCTCGCCGATTTCGAATCGATGCTGAAAGGATGGACGCGCGCCGGCCACGTGCACGAAAGCGTGCGCCGCAAGCTGGACGAATGGTTCGAGGCCGGCCTGCAGGACTGGGACATCTCGCGCGACGCGCCGTACTTCGGCTTCGAGATTCCGGATGCGCCGGGCAAATATTTCTACGTCTGGCTCGATGCGCCGATCGGCTACATGGCGAGCTTCAAGCAGTTGTGCGAACGCACGCCGGGGCTCGACTTCGATACATTCTGGGGCGCGGAAAGCAAAGCCGAGCTGTATCACTTCATCGGCAAGGACATCATCTACTTCCACGCGCTGTTCTGGCCGGCGATGCTGGCCGCGGCGGGTTTCCGCACACCGAGCGCCGTATTCGCGCATGGCTTTCTGACCGTCAACGGCCAGAAGATGTCGAAGTCGCGCGGCACGTTCATCCAGGCGCGCACATATCTCGATCACCTCGATCCCGAATATCTGCGTTATTACTTCGCCGGCAAGCTCGGACCCGGCCTCGACGACATCGACCTCAACCTCGATGACTTCCGGCTGCGCGTCAACAGCGATCTCGTCGGCAAACTCGTCAATATCGCCAGCCGCGCAGCGGGTTTTATTCACAGGAATAATGACGGCCACTTGGCGGGCACGTTGCCGGATACGGCGTTGTACGAGACGTTTGCCGGCGCCGCCGATTCGATTGCCGCGGCTTACGAAAACCGCGAATTCGCACGGGCGATACGCGAAATCATGGCGCTGGCCGATCGCGCCAACGAATTCGTCGACGCGCACAAGCCGTGGCAACTGAACAAGGACCCGGCAAACGCCGAACGTGTGCAGGCCATTTGCACGCAGGCGCTCAACCTGTTTCGCGTGCTGGTGATTTATTTAAAGCCGGTACTGCCGGCGCTCGCGGCGAAGGCCGAAAAATTCCTGAATATCGCACCACTCAGATGGAGCGACCTGCCAACGCCGCTCCTCAGCGCGCGCATCAATCCGTTCGAACCGATGATGCGCCGCATCGAACAAAAGGACATCGACGCCATGATCGAAGCTTCCAAAGAAGACCTGCAGGCCAAGCCCGCGACAGCCGGTAGCGCCGAAATCAACATCGACGAATTCGGCAAGGTCGACCTGCGCGTCGCCCGCGTGGCCGCCGCCGAACACGTTGAGGGCGCCGACAAGCTGCTCAAGCTCACGCTCGACGTTGGGGAACTTGGGACGCGCACCGTGTTCGCCGGCATCAAGGCCGCCTACGATCCCGCCACGCTGACGAATCGCCTCGTCGTCATGGTCGCGAACCTCGCGCCGCGCAAGATGCGCTTCGGCCTCTCCGAAGGCATGGTGCTGGCTGCCGGGCCCGGTGGCGGCGACGTTTTCCTGCTGGCGCCGGATTCCGGCGCGGAGCCGGGAATGCGGGTGAAGTAATCGCGTGATCGCGGCATCCGATATCGACCGGCTGCTGCCGCAAACGCAATGCGAGCGCTGCGGCTACCCGGGCTGCATGCCTTATGCGGAAGCGATTGCCGCGGACGGTGCCGGCATCAATCGCTGCCCGCCCGGCGGCGAGGCGACCGTTGCCGCGCTGGCGCAACTACTGGGGCGGGAGCCGAAGCCGCTCGATCCCGAGTGTGGGCCGGTAACGCCGCCGGCGGTCGCATTCATCGACGAAAACATCTGCATCGGATGCACCCGCTGCATTCAGGCCTGCCCGGTCGATGCGATCGTCGGCGCCGCGAAACAGATGCACACCGTCATCGAGGCCGAATGCACCGGCTGCGAACTGTGCCTCGTGCCCTGCCCGGTCGACTGCATTGAGATGATTCCGGTCGCGCGCGACAACTTCGCACTCGCGGACCGCTTCCGCCGCCGCCACGAGTATCGCGAACGGCGACTCGCGGCGGAGCGCGCGGCACGCGAAGCGAGACGGCGTGAGCAGCAAGCCAACCGCAACCTCGCGGCGCGGCGCGCGGAAATTGCGGCAATGGTTGCCGCGGTGCGCGCAAGACGCGGCGACCGCTTGTGAACGCGCAAAAGCGCGCCGAAATCTTCGCACGGCTCAAGGCGGCAATTCCGGCACCGACGACCGAACTGGTATATGGCAGCGAATACCAGTTGCTGGTCGCCGTCATCCTTTCGGCGCAGGCCACCGACAAGAGCGTGAATCTTGCGACCGAACGGCTGTTCAAGGTTGCCGGTTCGCCGGAGAAGATGGTCGCGCTCGGCGAGGACGGCCTCAAGGAATACATCAAGACGATCGGCCTGTACAACAGCAAGGCCAAAAACGTGATCGCGACATCGAAGCTGCTGCTCGAGCGCCATGGCGGGCGGGTACCGCACACGCGCGAAGAACTGCAGGCTCTCCCCGGCGTCGGCCGCAAGACCGCAAACGTCGTGCTGAACACTGTATTCGGCGAACCGACGATCGCTGTCGACACGCACATTTTCCGTGTCGCCAACCGCACCGGCCTCGCGCCCGGGAAAACCCCACTCGCGGTCGAACTGAAGTTACTTAGAACCGTGCCGGACGAATACAAGCCGAACGCACATCACTGGCTGATCCTCCACGGCCGCTACACCTGCGTCGCCCGCAAGCCGAAGTGCCCGGAGTGCGTGATCAACGATTTGTGCGAATATAAGCACAAGACAAAACCGGGAAAAGCCTGATGGAACAAAGGCAGACGCACGAATACTTCCGCGCGATGCCGTATGCGTACCCGTGGTGGATCGCCGCAGCCATACTGTTCTGCGGCGCATACGTACTTGCGACCTTCGCTGTGCCCGACGGGGCGGTACTGGCTTTTGCCTTCGGTTTAATTATCGCGGCGATCGGTCTCAAGCTTGTGCGCCAGCCGGCAGCACGCCTGGGCCGCCGTCTGCTGACGCTGTCCGACCCGCGCGGCCTCTCCCTCAAGACGCGCAGCTATTCGTTGGACCAGGTCAGACGCATCGCCATCGTCACGGGCCAGCGCGGCTTCGCCAACCGGCTGCGCGGCGAAGTGCTGATGGTCAACCTTACCGGCGTGCCCGACGGGCGCATCGACGACTTCATCCACGAAATCGAGAGCCGCGGGTTGAACGTCGGCCGCTGAGTCGCAGCCCTGTGATTTTGCTCGTCGTTCCGCTCCTCTGGACCGTCCTCTGGGCGCTGCTCGCGATTGTCATTTGCGGCGCACTCGGCATTCCGCCGCACAGCCCGCACCTGTGGTGGACGATGGGCGGTATTTTCGTGGGGGGCGGAATCGTGCTGCCGGCGATCGCCATCGCCGCATGGTCGCGGATCCGGAAGAACCGCCCGCG
>DASSOO010000233.1:0-3118 GCA_035700455.1 Gammaproteobacteria bacterium | reverse complement strand
CGCTGACCGCGGCCGGCGACAGCGGCACAACGGCGGCGATGCGGAAGCGGCCGCGGCGTTCGTATTCCGTCGGATCGAATCGCAAGCCCAGCCGCCCGGTGATCCGTTCGGGACGGCCGCCGCCGCGGACGCCGGAATGCGACGCATTGAGCTCGCCGACCAGGCGGTTAAGCAGGCGATAAAGCTCGGCGGGCGTGCGCGCTCCGGCCACTTGCGGCGCATATTCCTTGCGCACCGCGTTCCAGTCGACGCCGTTCATCTTCGGGTCGTGAAAATTGTTCCTGAGCCAGCGCCAGGCCTCGGCGAAATCGACTTCCTTCTCAGCATTGAAGTCGACATCCATTTCCGCGCTCAGCGGAATCGCTTCCGCGTCGCCCTTGTCGACATCGACCGAATAGGCCTTGCCGTTGTCGAGGTAGTAAACGCTCTTGCCGTCGGGTGCGTATTGCGCGCTCGACTTGTCGCCGGGGGTCGAGGTCAACTGGCGCGCGACCGGCGGCTCGTTCGCGAGCTCGTCGAGCGACCAGACATAGAGGTTGCTGCGGCCGGCGACCTCTGCCGTCAGCAGCGCCTGCTTGCCGTCCGGCGACAGCGTCACCGACTGCACGTCGAGGCCGACCGGCAACAGCGACAGGCGCCTGGCGATGCCGTCGAAATCGATCTTTACCGGCTTGTTCGGCTGCGTCTTGCTCGATGCGTTCTCATGCGCGGCCTTTGCCTGCTTGCGGTTATGTTCCTGCGGCAGCGCCGGCGGCGTCTCCTCCTTGAACAGATCCAGGAACTGCTCTTCGCGGAATTTCGGCGTACGCGGAACCAGGTCGACGCGCGCGATCTGGCCCGGCTCGGTGCGCTGGCCGGTTGCAAAAAACAGCGACTTTCCGTCCGGGCTCCACACCACAGGATCGGCGAATGTATTGCCGAGGAAACTCGCCGCATGCGATTTGCCGCCGGCCGCGGGAACGATCTCGACGTTGCGGTACATGCGCGCTCCCCAGGCGAGGTACGCGATCCAGCGGCCATCTGGCGACCACGCAAATGGATGCTCGTTCTGCAGCGGGTGGTGCAGATCGATTTCCGCTTTTGCGAGCGTGCGCACCTTGTGCGACGCAAGATCGAGCACGCACAGATCCTTGCCGTCGCGCACGAACGCAAGCAGCTTGCCGTCGGGCGAAAATTCCGGATGGGTGTCGTGGCCGCTACCCGAGGTCAGACGCGTTTCGCGGCCGCTGCGGAAATCGTACAGAAACAGGTGCTCCGGTCCGTCGCGCTCGGAGCTGTAGACAAGCTCATTGCTGTTGGGCGCCCAGGCGACGTCGAACTCGCCCGCCGGCGTATGCGTGATGCGGGTGGCCGGGCCGGAGCCCGCCTTCGGCTCGTCCTTGCCGCCGCCCTTGCCGTGCGCGGCCGGCGCGGCGAAAACTTCGCCGTGCGCGACGAACGCGAGCTTCTTGCCGTCCGGCGACAGCGCCAGCTCGCTGAAGCCGCCGGTAAGCGTTTCGTGGTGCACCGCCGGGCCCGCCGCGGCGCCGCGCAGCGTGACTGCAAGCTTCGAACTCTTGCCGCTGGAAAGATCGAGTGTCCAGATGTCGAAGCCGCGCACAAACGCGATCGCGTGCCCGTTGGCGGCGATCGTCGGCCACAGCACGCGGCCGTCGCTGAAATGTGTGACTTTCGTGTCCTGGGTGCCATCGCGGCCGACGCGCCAGATATTCTCGATACCGCCGCGATCGCTCATGTAATAGAGCGTGCGGCCGTCCGGCGACCACATGGGCCACAGCGCGCGTGCGTCGTCCGGCGTAATCCGCCGGTATTTATGGCTGCCGTCATTGGCGAGCAGCCAGATCGCGCCGTGGTCGATGTGCGCGCTGCCGTGGCGCCACCACTGCGTACTGCCCCAGCCGCCGCCGACCAGCGCGATCGCCTTGTCGTCCGGCGCCGGTACGCCTTCTTCCTCGTTGCGGTACAGCTCGAGCGAGACCGGCATCGGCGTGCCGCCGGTGAGCCTTACCCGGTAGACCCCGTTCATCCCGCCGATGTTGTCGCGCGAAGAGTCGAAATACAGCCAGCGCCCGTCGTGCGACCAGCCGCTGAGTTCGTCACGGCTGTCGGCGTAAGTGACGCGCGTGAGTCCACCGCCGGCAAAATCGAGCACGTAAATGTCGCCGTTGCCGGTCTTGTCGGACTCGAATGCGAGCTTGCCGCCGTCGGGCGAATACAGCGGCCGCGACACGTTACCCATGCCCGCGATCAGTAAATGCGCATCGCCGCCACTGGCCGCAACGCTCCAGATGTCGCCGCCGGAAACAAACGCGATCGTGCGCCCGTCGGGCGAAAGCGCCGGCTGCGTAAAGCTCGGCGCGGCGGCCGGTGCAGCGCGGCAAGCCGGAGCCAGGAATACCAGCGCCAGTGCAGCGAGGACGATGCGGCAGTTCATCGACTTGTCTCCCATTGATGGACGCGCGGACTGGCGAGTGTACTTTATTAACCGGCCAACAAGACAGGTTGCCGGGTATTTGGGGCGGGACGTCCCGGCATCGCTGAACTCGCGGAAGCCAAGGTTGGCGCGTACCGGCTTTGGGTGCAACCGCAGGGATCCCGGCGGCATTGCCCGCGGAACTGCCGATGCTGGCCGGGGAGCCTGGGCCGTGCTATAGAAGTGCCTGGGTTGGGAGGAGTCGCGATGCCATTGCCTGCCGCTACGGATGTTGTCATCGTCGGTGCCGGCCCTACCGGGCTCACGCTCGGCTGCCAGTTGGCCGCGCGCGGTGTCGATTTCGTACTGCTTGACCGCGCGCCGGCCGGCGTCAATGAATCGCGCGCCGCCGTGATTCACGCGCGCACGCTCGAAGTGCTCGAACCGCTCGGTCTCACCGATGCGCTGCGCGCGGGTGGGCTGATTGTGCCGCGCTTCAGCGCGCGCGATCGCGATCGTTTGCTGATCACGCTCCGCTTCGACAAGCTGCCGACCGCCTACCCGTACCTGCTGATGATTCCGCAAAGCGCGACCGAGGCGATTCTGGCGCGGCGGCTCAACGAACTCGGTGGCGCGGTCCACCGGCCGGTGGCGCTGACCGAACTGCACCGGGATGGCGATTGCGCAATCGTGAACACCGACGCG
>DASSOO010000232.1:0-6744 GCA_035700455.1 Gammaproteobacteria bacterium | reverse complement strand
CGAAAGATTGGTAGGAGCGGCTTCAGCCGCGACTCTTTTCTTGTCATTCCTGCGCGACCGCCAAGGATGGCGGAAGTGCCGAAATTGCAGGAGCACTTTTCGGCAAGGCAGGAATCCATCTTCTCTTGCCGGCCACGAAGGCCGGCTGCCTTTTTCTTGCGCCTGTCGAGCGAGCCGAAGCGCGCAGTGCAAAAACGGGAGCAAGGGCGAGCTGTTTGAGGTCCATGGAGGGACCGAGTTCTCGCCCGGCCCGTTTTGCGCTGCGCGCTTCGGGGAGCCTCAGCACAGGGACGTGCTGAGGCCGAGCGATTCTGGCGCAATGGTTTTGGTGACTTTTGCCGAAACAAAAGTCACCCGGCCGCCGGCCGGGACCGGCACCCAATCAGCCCGCCGCCGCAGGCGGCAACAAAAGACTACTCTCCAACCCTCATTATCTTCATGCTGTTCGTACCGCCGGTCACACCGGCCATGTCGCCCTTCGTGAAGATCGCGATGTCGCCCGGCTTGACGTCGCCGAGGCGTTCAAGCTCCTCGGCCGCGGATTGCAACACGTGATCCGAATCGCTGTGCAGCACGTCGAACGGCACCGGGTAAACGCCGCGGTAAAGCGTGACGCGGCGACGGGTGGTGTCGTGGCGCGTCATTGCGTAAATCGGGATGCCGGAGCGCACCCGCGACATCCACAGGGCGGTGGAGCCGGATTCGGTCAGTGCGACGATCGCCTTTGCATCGACATGATCCGCGGTATACATGGCGGCGAGCGCGATCGCTTCGTCGACGCGCTCGACGCGTGCTTCGCGGCGGCGGCGCGACAGCGGTGTGATTCGCTGCCCTTCGGCACCGACGCACACGCGCGCCATCGCCTCGACCACCTTGACCGGATATTTGCCGGCCGCGGTTTCGGCTGACAGCATCACCACGTCGGTACCATCGATCACCGCGTTGGCTACGTCGAGCACTTCGGCACGCGTCGGCACCGGCGACGAAATCATCGACTCCATCATTTGCGTCGCGGTGATCGCGACACGGTTCATGTCGCGGGTCATGTGGATGATGCGCTTCTGCACACCGGGCAATTCCGCATCGCCGATCTCGACCGCCAAATCCCCGCGGGCAATCATGACCACGTCGCTGACGCCGATAATCGACTCGATGTTCGCGACCGCTTCCTGGCGCTCGATCTTGGCGATGATGCCGGCCTGGCCGCCGGCCTCGCGCACCAGTTTGCGCGCGAGCTCGATGTCGTCGGCGTCGCGCGGAAAGGATACCGCGACGTAGTCGACGCCGAGCTTTGCCGCCGTCTTGATGTCGGCGCGATCCTTGTCGGTCAGCGCCACGGCGGAAAGGCCGCCGCCGGCGCGATTGACGCCCTTGTTGTTGGAGAGCTCGCCGCCGACCTCCACCCGGGAGACGATGCGCGGCCCGTCGACACGTTCGACGGCCATTACGATCTGGCCGTCGTTGAGCAGCAGCCGGTCGCCCGCGGTCACGTCGTCCGGCAGCGATTTGTAGGCGATTCCGACGCGATTTTCGTCGCCCGCGTCAGGATCGAGTTCGGCGTCGATCGTGAACTGCGCCCCTTCCTTGAGTGTCACCGGGCCTTTCGCGAAGCGCTCGATGCGGATCTTGGGACCCTGCAGGTCGGCAATGACGCCGATGTCCTTGCCGACTTTTCCCGCTGCCGCACGCACCGCTTCGACGCGGCGCGTGTGTTCCGCGGCGGTGCCGTGGGAGAAGTTGAGACGGACCGCGTCAACGCCGGCGCGAATCATGGCTTCGAGCACGTCCGGCGAGTCCGAGGCGGGGCCCAGCGTGGCGAGAATCTTGGTGCGTCGCATTGGCATGGCGAGCGTCCTGTCAGGGTGTTGAAAAACAGCGTGCCTGCCGTTTTTCCAGTGGGTCGGCTGCTTCCCGGCAACCGTTAACGTGCTTCGCGGGCGCGCGCCTCCAGTGCGGCGACCGCCGGCAGGGTTTTGCCTTCGAGAAATTCCAGGAACGCACCGCCGCCGGTCGACACGTAGGAGACCTTGTCGGCGATGTCGAACTTGTCGAGCGCGGCAAGCGTGTCGCCGCCGCCGGCAATCGAATATGCGGCACTGGCGGCAACCGCCCTCGCCAGCACGCGCGTGCCTTCGCTGAACTGATCGTACTCGAACACGCCAAGCGGGCCGTTCCAGACGATCGTGCCGGCGGCGCCGATACTCGCCGCGATCTTTTCGGCCGAATCCGGCCCCACGTCGAGAATCATTTCGTCGGCGCCGACCTGATCGACCGCGCGCACGTCGGCCTCGGCCTTGCCGGAAAGCTCGGTTGCGACAACCACGTCGGTCGGCAGCGGAATTTCGGCGCCGCGTGCGCGCGCCTTGTCCATCAGCCGCCGCGCCTCGTCGACGAGATCGGGCTCGTACAGCGAGTGGCCGACCTTGAAGCCTGCCGCGGCAACAAACGTGTTGGCGATGCCGCCGCCGACGATCAGCCGGTCCACCTTGTCGAGCAGGCTCGTCAGCACCGTGAGCTTGCTCGAGACTTTCGCGCCGCCGACGATCGCCACCAGCGGCCGCGCCGGATCGGCCAGCGCCTTTGTCAGCGCCTCGAGTTCCGCCGCGAGCAGCGGGCCGGCGCAGGCCGTGGGTGCAAAGCGGATGACGCCGTGCGTCGATGCCTGCGCGCGGTGCGCGGTGCCGAATGCATCCATGACGAAGATGTCGCACAGCGCCGCGATGCGTTTCGCCAGCGCCTCGTCGTCTTTCTTCTCGCCGCGCAGAAAACGCACGTTCTCAGCGAGCACGACTTCGCCGGCGCCGACGTCGACGCCGTCGAGCCAGTTTTCGCCGGCAAGCTTCACCTGAAAGCCAAGCAGTTCCGACAGCCGTGCCGCGACCGGCGCCATCGACAGCTTCTTGTCGAACTTGCCTTCCTCCGGCCGCCCCAGATGCGACACCAACAGCGTGCGCGCACCCGCGTCGCGTGCCATCCGAATCGTCGGCAGCGCCGCGGAAAGCCGCGCGTCATTCGCGACCTTGCCGTCGTCGTCGAGCGGCACGTTGAGATCCTCGCGGATCAACAGACGCTGATCGGCGAGACCCAGATCCGTCATCTTCAGCAAAGCTAGCGGCATCTCTCTTCTTCTGGAACGAGTGCCTAGGACTAAGTGCCTAGGACTGAGTAAAGACAAAAGAGCCTCAAAACGTACTCTTCACTTAGTCCTAGGCACTCAGTCCCAGGTACTGCTCGCTTTACTTGGCCTTAAGCCAGGCCAACGTCGAGTCGACCATGCGATTGGAGAAGCCCCACTCGTTGTCGTACCACGAGCACGCCTTGACGAGGCGACCGTCGGGACTGACCTTGGTCAGGGTCGCGTCGTAGATCGACGACAGCGGGTTGTGGTTGTAGTCGCTCGACACCAGCAACTCCTCGGTGTAGCCGAGCACGCCCTTCAGCGGACCTTCAGCCGCCTCCTTCATGATGCGGTCGATTTCTTCCTTGCTGGTTTTGCGTTCGGTGCTGATCGTTAGATCGACGATGGAAACATTGATCGTCGGCACGCGCATTGCGTAGCCGTCGAGCTTGCCGTCGAGTTCCGGCAGCACCAGGCCGATCGCCGAAGCCGCACCGGTCTTGGTCGGAATCTGCGACTGCGTGGCCGAGCGCGCGCGGCGGATGTCCTTGTGATAGACGTCGGTCAGCACCTGGTCGTTGGTGTAGGAATGAATCGTCACCATCAGGCCGGCGGTGATGCCGACACCGTCGTTCAGCACCTTCGCGAACGGCGCGAGGCAGTTGGTCGTGCACGAGGCGTTCGACACGATCTGGTGGCTCGACTTCAGAATCTGGTGGTTGACGCCGTAGACGATGGTCGCGTCGACGTCCTTGCCGGCCGGCGCGGAGATCATGATTTTCTTCGCGCCGCCCTTGAGGTGCGCGCTCGCTTTTTCGCGGCTCGCAAACAGGCCGGTGCATTCGAGCACCGCGTCGACGCCGAGTTCGCCCCACGGCAGCTTGGCCGGGTCGCGCTCCGCCAGCACGCGGATGCGGTCGCCGTTGACAACCAGGTAATCGCCTTCAACCTTCACTTCGCCGGGGAAGCGGCCGTGCGCGGTGTCGTAGCGCGTCAGATGCGCATTGGTTTCCGCGTTGCCGAGGTCATTGATCGCGACGATCTTCATCTCGTTCGCGTGGCCCGACTCGTACAGCGCGCGCAGGATGTTGCGGCCGATACGTCCGTAACCGTTGATGGCGATTTTTTTCATGACTGGTCCTTACACTTTCATCCGTAGTTTCGACAAAGAATCCTCGGCCGCCGCGACGACGTGCTCGACGGTAAATTTGAAATGCTCGAACAGCACCGGCGCCGGCGCCGATTCGCCGTAGCGATCGATGCCGACGACACGGCCGTGCGTGCCGACATAGCGATACCAGAACCCGGTGACGCCGGCTTCGACGGCAACGCGGCATTCGCAGGCGTCGGGAAGCACCGATTGGCGGTAGGCGGCCTCCTGCGCATCGAACACATCCGTGCACGGCATGGAAACGACGCGCGCGGCAATGTCGCGGCGCGCCAACTCGCGGGCGGCACCGACGGCAAGCTGCACCTCGGAACCGGTCGCGATCAGGATCACATCCGGCGTGTCGTCCGTGTCGATCAGTATATAACCGCCGCGGCGGATTGCCGTCAGCGTCTCCGCGTCGCGGCTTTGCTGCGGCACGCCCTGGCGTGTCAGCGCAAAAATCGTCGGCCCGTCGCGCCGCTCGATCGCGGCCTCCCAGGCGACCGCGGTTTCGGCGCTGTCGGCCGGCCGCCACACGCTCATGTTCGGGATCAGCCGCAGGCTCGCCAGGTGCTCGATCGACTGGTGCGTCGGGCCGTCTTCGCCGAGGCCGATCGAGTCGTGCGTAAACACGAAGATGCTGCCGATCTTCATCAGCGCCGCGAGTCGCAGCGCATTGCGGGCGTAGTCGGAAAACGTGAGGAACGTACCGCCGTAGGCGATGAAACCGCCGTGCAGCGTCAGGCCGTTCTGGATCGCGGCCATCGCGAATTCGCGTACGCCGAAATGCAGATAGTTGCCGGAGAAGTCGCCCGGCGTGATCGTCTTCGCGCCGGACCACAGCGTGTTGTTCGAGCCGGTGAGGTCGGCCGAGCCGCCGATCAGTTCCGGCAGGCACCGGCCCAGCACTTCGAGCGCGTTGCCGGAGGCCTTGCGCGTCGCCACGCCGCCTTCAGCCGCGGCGCCCTGGGCAATGAGTTCGGCCGCGCAGTCCATCCAGTCGTCCGGCCGCCGGCCGGCGACGCGACGCTCGAACTCCGCCGCGAGTTCCGGATGCGCTTTCCGGTAGGCGTCGAAGCGCGCGTTCCACTCGGTTTCAAGCCCGCGGCCGCGCTCGCGCGCGTCCCACGCCGCATAAATGTCCGCCGGCACCTCGAACGGCGGATGAGCCCAGCCGATGCGCTCGCGGGTGCGCGCGACCTCGTCGGCGCCGAGCGCCTCGCCGTGTGCCTTGGCCGTGCCCTGGCGTGTCGGCGCGCCCCAGCCGATTACAGTCTTGCAGCAGATCAGCGACGGTCGGCCGGTTTCGGCGCGGGCCGCTTCGATCGCGGCACGAATCGCTTCGCTGTCGTGGCCGTCGACATCGGCGACCACGTGCCAGCCATAAGCGCGAAAGCGCGCAGGCGTGTCGTCGGCGAACCAGCCGTCAACCTGGCCGTCGATCGAAATGCCGTTGTCGTCGTAAAAGCCGATCAGCTTGCCGAGCTTGAGCGTGCCGGCGAGCGAACAGGCCTCGTGCGACACGCCTTCCATCAGGCAGCCGTCGCCGAGGAACACATAGGTGTAGTGGTCGACGATCTCGTGACCGGGCCGGTTGAACTGGGCCGCGAGCACCTTTTCGGCGAGCGCCATACCGACCGACATCGCCAGCCCCTGCCCCAGCGGGCCGGTGGTCGTTTCGACGCCCGGCGTCACCCCGTACTCCGGGTGCCCCGGCGTCATCGAGCCAAGCTGGCGAAAGCGCTTGATGTCGTCGAGCGGCAGCGCGTAGCCGCTGAGGTGCAGCAGCGCGTAGAGCAGCATCGACCCGTGGCCGTTCGACAGCACGAAGCGGTCGCGGTCGGCCCAGCGGGGGTTGATCGGGTTGTGGCGCATGAAGTCGCGCCACAGCACTTCGGCAATGTCCGCCATCCCCAGCGGCATGCCGGGATGGCCGGAGTTGGCCTTCTGCACCGCGTCCATGCTGAGCGCGCGGATGGCGTTGGCAAGATCACGACGGGAAGGCATGGTCGGCTCCGTGAAATGAGCCGGCTATTTTCGCCGAATCGGGTCAGCGGGGCAACGTTCGCGACCCGGCGGCATTTTTCATTTGCGCGCCGAAACCGCCAATCCCGGCCATGCTCCGGACCGGCTGCAAGACGGCGAAGCCTCGGCCCGTGCCATCGGCAAATAGTGCCTCTCCGTGGCCGAACAACTGTGAAACCGCGGCAGTCAGTCCGGCGCGTGCGCCGCAAAGAGCTTGCGGAAAACCGCCGGCGACGCACTCCGATAGATATTGCTGTGTTTCAACTCGGGATGAGGCTCGTAGTACCAGGTCAGCCCCTTCGGGGCAGTCGTTCGCAGCGCCTTCACCAATGTCGCCATCGAGTCGCCGATAATGTCGTCGCCGGCGCTGGAAAGATACAGCGTTCGCGTCAGCCCGGGCCAGACTTTCAGGATCGCCGCGGCATCGTGCGCCAGCTTGCCGTGGTTCCAC
>DASSOO010000231.1:0-2333 GCA_035700455.1 Gammaproteobacteria bacterium | reverse complement strand
AGTAGATCTGGCCGCAGTTGGCACAGCGCAGGAAGTGGTCGTAGTAGAGCTTTGTCTTGGGTTCGAGGCGGTTGATCACTTCTGACTTCTCCACCGGCTCCAGCAGGCCGTTGCAGCGCGTGCAGCGTGAGAAAGGTCTGAAGCTGCCGTACAGGTCGAGGCGCCGGCAGATGTCGGCGAGTTGCGTGCGCGGCTTGTCGGAGCGGATGAACATGCCGTGGGTTATGATTTTGCGCTTCAGGAGATCGCGGTCGCGGGTGAGGAGGATGCGATGCTCGACGGCTGAAGTCTGCGCGAGTTCGTCGTCGTCGTAGTCGTTGCGATACAGCGTGTCAAAGCCGAGCAGGCGCAGGTAGCGCGCGAGCGTGCCAAGGTGGATGTCGAGCACGAAGCGCGGCGTGCGCAGCGGGGCCGGGCGCAGGCGGATGAGCGGGGTGACATCGAGCGACTCGAAGACCGGATAAACGCTGATGCGATCGCCGTCGGCAAGGATGTAGTCGAAGTCGACCGAGACGCCGTTGACGAGAATCAGTTCCACTTCCGTATGCGGCACGCCCAGCGCTTCGACGGCATCCTTGATGGAGGCGCGGCGATCGAAGGTGTAGTCGAAGTCGACCTTGCGGCGTTCCTGCGGCAGGAAGTCGTTGAGCTCTTCATAGAAGCGGAAATGTGCGACGGCCATCGACTATCATGGTAGAGGTTTCGACCGGGGGCCAACAATGACCAACATTCCGACAGTGACCGACATCCGTGCGGCGCGCGAACGCTTGGGCGAGCGCGTGCGCCAGACGCCGGTTTGGCCTTGGCACGGCCGCGCGATCACGGCCGCCGCGGGCGCCGGCACGCAGGTGTTTCTGAAGCTGGAGTTGTTCCAGTACGGCGGCACGTTCAAGCCGCGCGGCGCATTGCTGAATGCGATGGCATTGTCGGAAGACGCCAAGCTGCGCGGGGTGACGGCCGTCAGCGCCGGCAATCACGCGATCGCGACCGCGTTCGCCGCGCACACGCTCGGCACTTCCGCGAAGGTCGTGATGCCGAAGACCGCGAATCCCGCGCGTGTCGCGTTGTGCCGCGCCTATGGCGCCGAGGTCGTGCTGGTCGACGACGTACACCACGCATTCGACGAAGTAAAGCGCATCGAAAAGGACGAAGGCCGCACCTTCATTCATCCGTTCGAAGGCGAACTGACGATCCTCGGCACCGCGACCGTCGGCTTCGAATGGTGTAACCAGGTTGAGAATCTCGATGCGGTGATTATCCCGATCGGCGGCGGCGGGTTGTGCGCGGGTATCGCGACGGCGGTCAAGCAGATGCAGCCGCAGTGCCAGGTGTTCGGCGTCGAACCCGAAGGGGCGGACACGATGCGGCGCAGCTTCGCGGCCGGCTCGCCGCAGTCGATCGACAAGATCAACACGATTGCCGACAGCCTCGCCGCGCCGCACGCGGCACCGTACAGCTTCGAGTTATGTCACCGCTTCGTCGACGATCTCGTCACGATCAGCGACGAGGCGATGCAGCGCGCGATGGGATTGCTGTTCGCGGACATGAAGCTCGCGGTCGAACCCGCCTGCGCGGCGGCAACGGCGGCATTGTGTGGGCCGCTGCGCGAGCGGCTTACGGGTAAACGCGTGGGTGTAATCGCCTGCGGTACGAATATCGATCTGGCGACGTTTGCGCGCCAGGTTATACCGTTGGAGGTAAACTAGCCGGAACAGCATCTGCCGGCCTGATGCTGAACCTCGGCCGCTGCAGTTTTGAAACGGGATCAACGCTTTCCCACACCGGAATGGCATAGTCGGTCAAGCAATGACTATTCTGAAATACAAGTTGATCGCGATGCTGCTGCTTGCCGGCACTGCGGCGCTGTGTGTCCAGCCGGCCGCCGCGGACACCGTCTACCGCTGGGTCGACGCGAACGGCGTCACGCACTTCAGCGACAAAGCGCCGGCGAACGTCAAAGCGCAAGCGATGCAAATCGAAACGCCGGCCCCTGCGCCGAACCCCGAGAAGGATTATTACTCGGTCGTCAACCAGGAGCGACGCATGGCGAAGAGTCTCGCCGAGCTCAATCAACAGGCCGACCGCGAATGGGCGCTGAAGATTGCCGCCGAGAAAGCCAGCCAGCCGGCAGAGACGCCGGCACCGGAGTCGGAAAGCCAGCCGGAAACCGTCTACGTTTACCCGCCTTTCCGTCCCGGCCACTTTCGCCACCGTCATCGCCACGCGCACCGCGCGCACGCGTTCAAGCCGCTACCGCTTACGCCCGAGCAGTGGGTCTTGCAAACGCCGGAAGGGCGGCCGGAATTAAATATTCCGCCACCCGGCGCTCCGCA